>JAGOCU010000033.1 GCA_017998555.1 Thermoflexales bacterium | reverse complement strand
GCGAAACGGGTGGGCGAGTCGGCCTGGCATGTTCAAGCCGTGGTCGAGAATACTGGCTGGCTGCCCACCAGCGTGAGCGCGCGGGCGGCCGAGAAGCGCCTGGTTCAACCCGTCGAACTCCTGCTTGGGCTGCCGGAAGGCGCCCGGCTGGTGAGCGGCGAGCTCAAGACGGCCTGCGGGCAACTCGAGGGCCGCGCGCTGAAGCTGACCATGGGCGTATGGGGCGGGAGCGACGCCAGCACCGACCGGACCCGGGTCGAATGGGTCGTGGAGGCCCCGGCCGGCGCCTCGCTGACCGTGACCGCCCGACACGATCGAGTCGGAAAGATCAGCGCGACATTGACCCTGGCGCAATCCTAAGATTGTGATCTCGCCCCAGAAGAAGGACATGCAATGACCCCAAGAAAGCACATCCAACTCAAGACAGAATTGCCCGGGCCGGGCAGCCGGGCGCTGGTCGCGCGGCGTGACGCGAGCATGCCGGCCGGCTTCGCCAAGTCGACGCCGCTGGCGATCACGCGCGCGCACGGGGCGATGGTCGAGGACGTCGACGGCAACAGGCTGCTTGACTTCACCGGCGGGATCGGGGTGCTGAACGTCGGGCATACCCCGACCGAGGTGGTCGAGGCGATTCGGGCGCAGGCCGGCGAGCTCATCCACATCAGCGGGCTGGTCGCGACGACCGAGCCGCATGTGCGCCTGGCCGAGAAGCTGTGCGCCATCGCGCCAATCCCGGGGCCCAAGAAGGCGATGATCAACAACAGCGGCGCGGAGGCGGTTGAAACCGCAATCGCGACCGCGCGGGCGGCGACCGGCCGGCAGGCCATCATCGCGTTCGAGGGGGCCTACCACGGGCGCACCCTGCTGACCCAGTCCCTGACCAGCAAGTACGCGTTGTTCAAGAAGAACTTCGGGCCGTTTGCGCCGGAGATCTATCGGGTCCCCTACCCCTATCTGTATCGGATGGTGGCCGCCGACACGATGACCGATGAGCAGAAGGTCGAGATCGTGTGGGAGTCGTTCGAGCGGGCGTTGGTCGCCCATGTCATGCCCGAGGCCGTGGCCGCCGTCATCGTTGAGCCGGTGCAGGGCGAGGGCGGTTTCATCCCCATGCCGGTCGAGTTCATGCGCCGGCTGCGGGCGACCTGCGATCGGTATGGCATTCTGCTGATCGCCGATGAGATTCAGTGCGGAATGGCCCGGACCGGCAAGATGTTCGCCATGGAGCATTTCGGGGTGTCGCCCGACATCATCACCCTGGCCAAGAGCATGGGCGGCGGGATGCCGATTGCGGCGACCGTGGGCCGGGCCGAGGTCATGGACAAGCCGCATCTGGGCGGTCTGGGCGGCACGTATTCGGGGAATCCGATCGCCTGCGCGGCGTCGCTGGCGGCGATCCAACTGATCGAGGACCAGGACCTGCCGGCCCGGGCGCGCCATGTGGGCGGGATTGCCTGCGATCGGCTGAAGGACATGCAATCGCGGATCGACATCATCGGCGACGTGCGCGGGCTGGGCGCCATGCTGGCCATCGAGCTCGTCGATGACCGCGCCAGCAAGAAGCCGCTGGCCGTCGAGCGCACCCTGTCGGTCGTGAACTACGCCGCCCGAAACGGCGTGCTCATGATCCGCTGCGGCCTCTACTCCAATGGCGTGCGCTTCCTGTTCCCGCTGGTGATCAGTGACAGTGAGTTGCACGAGGGACTGGATGTGGTCGAAGAGGCGCTGCTCCAGGCTTGACAACTTCCCAGAAGCGATGCGCCCCGACCCGGCGTACGCCGGGTCGGGGCGCATCGCTTCTGGGGTTCATCGGTCGGCGAATTGCCGGCGAGTAGAATTGCGTTTTTGAACTACACGGTCGGGTTGCGGAACGCGGCTGCGACAAGCGAGAGACATACATGACGACACTTCACTGGGGGATCCTGGGCGCGGCTCAGATCGCCGAAAGCCGAATGATCCCGGCCATCAAGGCCGCCAAAAACAACACCCTGACGGCCATTGGCAGCCGTGACCTCGCGCGGGCCCAGAAGCTCGCCGCGCTTGGCGACGGCGCGCACGCCTACGACTCGTATGAGGCGGTCCTGGCCAACAAAGATGTCAACGCGGTCTACATCCCGCTCCCGAACGGGGCGCACGCTGAGTGGGCGATCAAGGCGGCCGAGGCGGGCAAACATGTGCTGGTCGAGAAAACCTTTGCGGCCAACGCCGAGCAGGCCGAACGCGTGATCGAAGCGTGCGCGAAAGCCGGCGTCACCGTCAGCGAATCGCTGATGTATCGCTTCCACCCACTGACCCGCCGGATTCTTGATATCACCCGCAGCGGCATTCTTGGGAAGATCCGATCGATCAATAGCACCTTCGCCTTTACGCTCGAAGACCCGCATGATATTCGGCGAGACCAGGCATTGGCCGGCGGCGCGCTGAACGACCTCGGCACCTATTGCGTGCACTTCGCCCGCGCGATCGCCGCCGACGAACCCATCGAAGTGATGGCCCGCGGAACCTTTGGGCCGAGCGGAACTGACGAGACCATCACCGGCCTGATGCGTTTCCCCAGTGACATCACCGCCACCTTCACCGCCAGCTTCGACATGCCGCGGGTGAGCCCGCTGATTGTGGTCGGCACGCGCGGCATGATGTATGTGCCGCACCTGTTCACCTACTTCACCGACAACCTCATCCGAATCACTCTGGACGACAAGCAGCACCGGGTGAACACCAGCGAAACGATCGAACACATCGCCAACACCGACCCGTACATTCTCGTGCTGGAGGACTTTGCCGAGGCGATTGCGCTGAAGCGGGCGCCCAAGATCAGCCCGGACTCCATCCTGAAGCATCAGCGTGTGCTGGACGCGCTGATCTCGTCGGCGCGCGGGGATTGCGTTTGAGACTATAATCCGAGCCTGCGCTGGAGAGATGCCAGAGTGGTTGAATGGGACGGTCTCGAAAACCGTTGTAGGTCTATGGCCTACCGTGAGTTCGAATCTCACTCTCTCCGCTTGTGACAGGGCCGGCGGCCCGGAATGATGGCGTGCGCGCAAGCGCGGCCTCCAGTCCGCGGCCGCCGGCCCTGAGCTTTTTTCATGTCAGCCCGATGCGTGGAGTGCCCGAATGAGGCCGTGGAACGGTGCGAAGTCACCGGGATTCCCCTATGCGCGCAGCATCTGTGGTACGCCGACGACGGCCGGCGGATCAGCCAGACCGTCGCCCGCCAGCTCGGCCAAAGCGGGGTCACGGTCTATTCGCCGCAGACTTATCTCTCCACCCTTGGCGCGGCGGTGGAACTGCCCCGCCTGCCCATGGCCCCACCTAGCGTCGCCGCGCTGGGCAACAATAACCACGACGTCATCGCGGCCCTGGCGTTTGGGACGGGGATGCTGTCGATTGCGACCTGTTTTGGGATCGGCGCGGCCGTCTGCGCCGCCCCGCTCCCGCTCGTCCCGCTGATCCTGGGGTTGGTCGGCCTGGGTGGCGCGCGGCACGCCCGCGACCCACAGCGGGCCCGGCTGTTCTCGTGGACGGGCATCGTGGGCGGGTCGGGTTTCATCGCCATCACCCTGCTCCTTCTGGTCGCGGCCCTGGCCTTTGGCATCACCGGCCCGCTACAGACTTTATTTACGCGGGGCGTGCTGCGGGGACCCTAGCGGGAAATATCCTGAAGCGCACATCCCCGGCTTCGCCGGGGATGTGCGCTTCAGGAATTGCCTGACGCAAGCAGCGCAACCTATAATCGACGGATGCGATCGATCAAGGGTGTTTCATGCGGGTTCTGATCACCGGGATGAACGGATTCGCCGGGAGTCATCTGGCCGATTTGCTGATCGCCCAGACGCCCTGGCTGCTCATTGGCGCCTCGCGCAACGCCACCGGCGACCGGAGCAGCCCGCGCATGTCATGGTGGAATTTCGATCTGCGCGACGCCGACGCGGTCAAGCGGCTGATCAGACTCGAGCGGCCCGATCTCGTCATCCACCTGGCCGCGCAGCCCTATGTGCCGGCCGCCTGGGATGACCCGTGGGCGACCTTCGAGATGAATGTCCGCCCGCAGCAGAACCTCTTTGACGCGCTGCTGGCCAACCGGCTCACCCCGCGCATCCTGATCGCGTCGTCGGTTGAGGTGTATGGCCCGCCGGCCGATGCGGACGACCTGCCCTTCCGTGAAAGCCGTCCCACCATGCCAGTCAACCCATACGGGGTGAGCAAGGTCGCCCAGGAGGCGATGGCGCTGCAGTATCGGCGCAGTCACGGGCTGGATGTCGTCGTGGCTCGGCCGTTCAATCACATCGGTCCGAGGCAAACCATGGCCTCGGCGGCGAATCAATTCGCCCAACAAATCGCCGAGATCGAGGCCGGGTTGCGCGAGCCGGTGCTGCGGGTTGGGAACATGACTGCCGAGCGCGATTTCACCGATGTCCGCGACGTCGCGCGGGCCTATTTCGCCCTGATCAGGCTGGGCGAGCCGGGCGAGATCTACAACATCTGCAGCGGCCAGCCGCGCTCGGTTCAGGCGCTGCTCGACGCCATGCTGAGTCGATCCCAAAAGGCGATTTCGGTCGAACTCGATCCGGCCAAGATGCGCCCCGCCGACACGCCGGTCAGCTATGGGTCCTACGATAAATTGTCATCCGCGACGGGCTGGGCGCCGCAGATTTCCTTCGAACAGACGGTCTCGGATATCCTGGATGATTGGCGGGTGCGGGTTAGGACGGCGCAAGGGCTGTGAGCAAGCGACGAACGTTCCTCGCTGATTGAGACTGGTTTTCACCACAAAGACACAAAGGCACAAAGGTTGCTCATTGGCTTCTTTGTGCCTTTGTGAGGAAATGGGTATTTGCGCGCACCGCGCCATCTTGTGGGAGCGCGGGCATCAAGTTAAGCGGGGCACTCACCAGAAACGAAGCATCGCGCGGCCGTGCTTGATTCCTCGCATCGTCAAGCCGTCGATGACACCATGTGGGCACCAGGCCCTGAAAGGGCGAAATGGGTATCGGTTCGGTTGGCGGACCTGGCGGGGCGTAGTCCTGCCGCGCCATGCCGCCCTTTCAGGGCGGGAATCGGGTGAGCGTCGCTTTCCCAGGGCTTCGCCCTGGGCTATCTCAACCGGCCCCTTCAGGGCCGACTGTCGAAGGCGGCTTCACTTAATGCCATTGGGCAAGATGCCCGCGCTTCAAGAGCCAGCCTGAGACCTTTGTGTCTTTGTGGTGAATAGGCGGCAACTCACGCGCCGCGCCGCTCAGCGGCCGGCAATGGACAACAGCACGCTCATCAGGACCTGGGCGACGATGATCTTGGCGATCAACGACATCGGGTAGGCCTGGGCGTAGCCCGCCGCGGGACGATCATCGCCGGCCCGTTGCTCAACGAAGGCCAACAATCCAGGCTGGGTCATGATCGCGGCCAGAATGCCGATCAGGCGCCCCATCGGGATGCGCAACAGCTTATAGCCGACCACAAGAATCAGCGCCTGCACGACGACGATGCAACCGGCGGCGGCCAGGGCGATCACAACGGCGTCGCCGGAGGCGATCGTCCGGGCCAGGTCGTAGCCTGCGCCCGAACCCACTCCGGCCAGGAAAAGCACCAGCCCGAACTGGCGCAGGGTGAGGTTGGCGTTATAGGGCAGACCCCATACCAGGGGCCCTGAACGCTCGAGCGCGCCCAGGACAAGCGATACGAGGAGCGGTCCGCCCGCGATGCCCAGGCGCAGGGTGATGCCCCCGGGCAGCGGGATGGCGACAAAGCCCGCCAGCACACCGAGAGCCAGCCCGATGTTGAACGTGAGCACGTCAACCTCGCTCAACGCCCGATAGGAATCGCCAAAGAACTTGGCGGCCGCGGCCAAATCCTCGCGGCGGGCGATCACCCGGACCCGGTCGCCGAGCTCCAGGCGCATGTCCCCGCGGGCGATCATGTCGGCATCGCCCCGGCGCACCCGGGTGACGACGGCGCCGATCACTTTGGGCAGGTTCAGCTCGGCCAGCGTGCGCCCTGCGACGCGCGGGTTCGAGACAAAGATGCGTCGATAGTCGAGTTCATGCCGTTCCAGTTCAAGATGGATGTCACTCGGCTCGCCAATCAGAGCCTGAAAGCGATCCAGGTCATCGGCGCCGCCGACCACGGTCAGGAGATCGCCCTCGCGCAGGACAACCGATCCGGTGGCCAGGACGACGTCATCCTCATGCCGCACCCGGCCCGCGATGACGTCGAGGGGATGCTCGGCCATGATCCGGGCAAGGCTGTGGCCAATGGCGGCGGGTTGGGTCACCCGGACGGTGCGCGACGCGATCTGGCGGCGGACCGAGCTGCCCTGGGTGACTTCGGCCTCTTGCGCATAGTCGATCCGGAAGATCTTTTCGGCGACGACGATGACGACCAGCGTCAATGCGATCCCGAGCGGATATCCAATCGAGAAGCTGACCGTGGGGCCATTGACGAGCGCCTCGACCAGTTCAGGCGGGACGGTGCCCTTGATGAACTCGCGCACGGCGGCCAGCGAGGCCGCGTTGGTGAAGCTCCCCGTGAATAGCCCCGTCCCGACCGCGGGCCCGAACCCCAATCCCAGGGTGACGAGCGCCACGACACCGGCGGCAAGGATGATCGCCGCCGCCGCAAAGAGGCTCTCCCGCAGGCCCGGCCCGCGTAGTGACGCGAAGAATTGCCGGCCGCTGCTGAGACCCATCAGATACAGGAAGATGGCCAACCCGAGCTGTTGGATGATCTCGGGCACCCGCATGCGCGGGCTGAGCGCGCCAAAGAAGAGCGCGCTGAACAACACCGCGGAAACGCCGAGGCTCACCCCGCCAAAGCGGAGTTGCCCGAGCAGATAGCCCAGGGCCGCAATGGCGAAGAGCAGCAGCAGCGGGTTGTTCTCGAGCAGTTCGATCATGCGCGCTTGGCGAATAGTCTTGGCGAGATCAGCATCCCCGCGCTTCGCGCGGGGATGCTGATCTCGCCAGGACTATTCGTCTGAGTCAGAACCTCTCCGACGGCAGACCCCAATGTTCGGGCGAGCGCCAGAGCGCCGAGAGAATCAACTCCCGGATGAAGATCATCTCCTTGGGCAAGCGATCGTACAAGCGGGCAAAGAGCGAATCGTGGGAGACCACCTCCTGCTGCCACAGGTCGCGATCGACCGACATCACCTCGTCAAACTGGGCGCGTTCGTAGGTTTCCAGCCCGCGCCAGTCGAGATCGCCATGCCGGGGCACCCAGCCGAGCGGGCTTTCGACCGCCACCGCATGGCCATGGGTTCGCCCAACGATCCATTTCAAGATACGCATGTTCTCGCCAAACCCCGGCCACAGGAAATTGCCGTCCTTGTCCTTGCGGAACCAATTGACCAGAAAGACCCGGGGCGGATTCGGCAGACGGCGCCCGAAGTTGAGCCAATGATTGAAGTAGTCGGCCATGTTGTAGCCGCAGAACGGGAGCATGGCGAACGGGTCGCGCCGGACCTGCCCCAGCGCCCCGGCGGAGGCAGCCGTCGTCTCCGAGCCCATGGTCGCCGCGGCATACACCCCGTAAGCCCAGTTGAAGGCCTGGTAGACCAGGGGCACAACGGTCGATCGACGCCCACCAAAGACAAACGCGCTGATCGGCACGCCGTTCGGGTCGTCATAGGCGGGATCGATCGAGGGGCAGCCGGCGATTGGCGCGGTGAACCGGGCGTTGGGGTGCGCCGCGGGACGGCCGCTTGCCGGGGTCCAATCCTTGCCGGTCCAGTCGACCAAATGCGCGGGCGGGTGTTTGGTCTTGCCCTCCCACCACACGTCGCCGTCGTCGGTCAGGGCGACATTGGTGAAGATGGTGTTCGCCCGGATGCTGGCCATCGCGTTGGGATTGGATTTCTCGGACGTGCCCGGCGCGACACCGAAGAAGCCCGCTTCCGGGTTGATGGCATAGATCCGGCCATCCGGCCCCGGCTTGATCCAGGCAATGTCGTCGCCCACGGTCGAGACCTCCCAGCCCTCGTTCAGAAACGGAGCGGGCGGGATCATCATCGCGAAGTTGGTCTTGCCGCACGCGCTGGGGAACGCCGCCGCGACATAGGTCCGTTCACCCTGCGGGTCCTTGACCCCGAGGATGAGCATGTGCTCGGCCAGCCAACCCTGCTCCTTGGCCAGAACGGAGGCGATTCGGAGCGCAAAGCACTTTTTTCCCAACAAGGCATTCCCGCCGTAGCCGCTGCCATACGACCAGATCTGGCGCTCCTCGGGAAAGTGCACGATGTATTTGGTTTCGCGGTTGCAGGGCCACGGTTCATCGGCCTGACCCGGCCCAAGCGGCGCGCCGACCGAGTGCAGACAGCGCACGAATTCGCCATCACCGAGCGCATCCAGGACCTTTGCCCCCATACGGGTCATGATCCGCATGCTGACCGCCACATAGGGCGAGTCGGTGAGCTGAACGCCGATATGGGCGATGGGCGAGCCGATCGGGCCCATGCTGAACGGCACGACATACATCACCCGGCCGCGCATTGCGCCCTGAAAGAGCCCGTTCAAGGTGTTCTTCATCTCGCGCGGCGGAACCCAGTTGTTCATCGGCCCGGCATCGCCTTTGTCGAGGCTGCAGATGTAGGTCCGGTCCTCAACCCGCGCGACATCACCCGGATCCGAGCGGGCCAGAAAGCAGTTGGGGCGTTTGTGGGGATCCAGCCGGACAAACGTGCCGGTGGCAACCATCTGGTCGCACAGGGCGTCGTATTCCGCCTGTGACCCATCGCAGACATGGATCGCGTCTGGTTTGCACAGGGCGGCGATCCTGTCTATCCAGGATCGCAGGGTGGCATTCTTGATTACAGAAGTATCCATAGTCTCCCTCGGCATACCCAGCAAAACCGCTTTCGGAGGCGATAACCCCCGGCTCGGCCGGGGGTTATCGCCTCCGGCAACCGATTCTGTTTGGCGTTCCTTTTCCAGTCAACGCGGCGGATCAGGCCCGCTGCGCCCATCCGTCCATCTTGCCTGAGCGCAATGCCGGAACGCTTGAACGATTGGCCAGTATTTGCCTGGCCGACCGGCCACCTATGGGTCAGGTGGCGCGGCATTCCTACCATTTTCGCCGACCCTCCAGCGCCTCGCGCAGGCGGACATAAGAATCGTAGCGCGTCGGGCTGACCGTGCCCGCGGCGACCGCGGCCCGGATGGCGCAGCCCGGTTCGGTCATGTGGGCGCAGTTGCTAAACCCGCATTTCGAGACCAGGGGCGCCATCTCGATGAAATAGGCATCCAGCTCTTCGGCCTCGATATCCCACACGTCGTAGGCGCGCAACCCGGGCGTGTCGGCGATCCAGCTCGCGGCGTCCATCGGGATGAGTTCGGGTACGACCGTGGTGTGGCGGCCCTTGTGGATGAGCTTGCTGACCTCGCCCACGGCCGCGGCCAGGCCGGGCTGCAGGACGTTGAGCAGGCTGCTCTTGCCGGTCCCGCTCTTGCCGGTCAGCACGCTCAGGCGCCCAGTCAATGCCTGGCGCAGTTCTTCGATGCCCTCGCCGGTCCGGGCGCAGGTGTAGATCACCCGGTAGCCAAGCCGCTCGTAGTCGCCAAACAGCTCTTTCGCGCGCGGCAGGCCCACCAGGTCGGTCTTCGTGGCGCAGATCAGGGTCGGCAGCTTCTGGGCTTCGGCTCCGACGATGAAGCGGTCCAGCATGCGGGCGTGAAAATCCGGCTCGGCGCAGGCAAAGACGAAGACGACCAGATCGACGTTGGCGACGATGACCTGGCGGATTTCGCGGACATCCTTTCGCGAGGTATTCGCGACCGGATCGCGGCGCGACAACGAACTCTTGCGGGGCACAACCCGTTCGATCCGGCCGCGCACAAATCCATCGCCCTCGATGTCGCTGAATTCGGCCTGATCCCCCACCGCGAGCAAGTCCTCGGTGTGCTTGCCGCGGGTGAGCTTGCCGGCCGCCTGACAGGTCACGCGGTCTCCCCCTTCGACCAATACGGTGAAGAAACCGCTATGCGCTTTGACGACCAATCCTGTTCTCATTCAGTTGCTTTTACATCCTTCGGAAGCTCAGAGATGGGCAGCCCAAAACTGGCTTCAATGATCTGGCGCGCGCGGGGCGCGGCGAACGTGGAGCCTTCGCCGATGTTTTCGATCAACACGGTGATGGCGAGCTGGGGATCGGCCGCCGGCGCGTAGGCGGTGAACCAGGCATACGGCTTGTCGGCCGTGCCGGTCTCCGCAGTGCCGGTCTTGCCGGCCACGGTCAGGCGCTGGGCGGTCTGGCGTTGCGCGGCCGTCAGGGTCTTGCCCGGCGTCCAACGGCCATCCACCAGATAGTATTCGAACTCGGCAAATCGGTAGGTGGCCGTGCCGAGGCTGGCATTGGTGGTCACCCCGATCATGCCTTTTTGGATCAGGGACAGGGCCTGGGGTGTGGGCAGCGTGCCGGTCTTGACCGGCGGACTGGCTTTCGGCGCGGCGCCGGCCTCGGCGGTCCCAGCCACCAGGCTCGGCCGAAGCAGGTTCCCGCCGTTGGCGATCGCCGCCGTCATCTGAGTCACCTGGAGCGGGGTGGCCAGCATGAAGCCCTGGCCGATCGAGAAGTTCACGGTGTCGCCCGGCGTCCAGACCTCCCCCACCCGCTGCTTCTTCCAGGCAGGATCGGGCGAATTGCCGGTCACTTCACCGGGCAGCTCGACGCCGGTTCGCGCGCCATAGCCAAAGCGGGTGGCGTATTGGGCGAGGATGGATTGGCCCTTGGCGTCGAGGCGCTTCCCAAGTTCATAGAAGACGATGTCGCACGAGGCAGTCAGCCCGTCCTGCAGGCCAATCCGGCCATGGCCCGTCTTGAGCCAGCACGTTTTGCGATAGCCCGCGCCCAGCCCGTCCCAATAGCCCGGGTCGAAGAACACGTCATTGGCGTTGGTCAGGCCCTCGCCGATGGCGGCCGAGAGGGTGACCATCTTGAAGGTCGAGCCGGGCGGATAAGCGCCCTGGATGGCCCGATTGAGGAGCGGCTTCTGCGGATTGGTAAACAGCGCGGCCCGCTCGCGCTCGACCCCGGCCGTGACAAATGTCGCCGCGTCGAATCCGGGCGAGCTGGCCATGGCCAACACCCCGCCCGTGCGCGGATCCATGACCACGACCGCCCCGCGCAGGCCGATGAGGGCGGATTGGGCGGCAAGTTGGATCGTTGGGCTGATGGTGAGATGGACATCCCGGCCGGGGACAAATGCGCGCCGGGCGATGACATTGGCCGAGCCGCCGCCGACCAGGGACAGCGCGCCGCCCGGCCGGCCGGCCAGGATCTCATCCAGGGCGGCTTCCACGCCCGCCACGCCAATCTGTTCGTCGCCGCCGTAGCCCCGCAGGCGATAGGCTGCCACCTGTTCCGGCGAGATGCCGCCGACATAGCCCACCACATGGGCGGCCAGGCTGCCTTGCGGGTAAGCCCGTGACGGGCGCGGCCGGGCGCTCACCGCGGGGTAGTTGGCCAGATCGGCCCCGAGGCGGGCCAGCGCGTCGTCGCTGACGTCGGAGATTGGGGCAAACCAGTCTTCGGGGTACTTCTGGTAGCGGGCGATGATCTCGGCTGCCGACAGGCCGGTCAAGCGGGCCAGGGAGCGGGCCATGGCCTGCTCTTCGGCCGGGCTGGCGATCAAGCTGCGCCGGACGCCCACGGTTTGGACGGTTCCCGGCACCGCGAGCGCGGTTCCATCGGCGGCCAGAATCGACCCCCGCGGCGGGACATCCCGCCGCAGCGAAAGCTCGCCGTTGGACAGCCCGGGTACGATGAGATCGGCCGTCCAGGCAATGCGCCAGGCCTTTCCGTCATGGGCAAGGCGGAGGGTGCTGGTCGTGTTGAAGGTGCCGACAACGGCGGTTTGCCACACGCCCACAAGCTGGGCGGTCGCCAGGCTCGCCTCCTGCAGCAGGCCCCCGCGCAACTGCCAGGTCACGGTGATGGCCGTCGCGGTTTCGCGGGCCGCGTCGTATTGGCGGCGCAGACCGTCGGCGTTTTTGAGCCGGGATTGGGCGGCATCATCGAGCAATGCGAACCCCGCCGGATAGGCCTGCTGATTCAGGGCGTCGACAAAAGATTGAGCGGCGCGCGCGCCGGAGGGCAACTCGGCATTGGGCGAGGCGATGGGGGTGAGCGCTTCGGGTGGCACGCATGCGCCCAGCAGGCCGGCGGCGAGCAGGAGGCTGGCGATGCGCACAACCACCGGAGATTGAGCCCGAATCGCAAAACGCTGCATCCGAAGCATTGTAATGCGGCCAAGCGAGGCGCGCATTTGTTCCCGACGCTCAACACATGGCTCTTGCAAAGTCAGCTGGTCCGCGCCCAAGACGCCCCCGCCCCGGTTTCGGGCCTGTAATTTAACAGGAGAACGGGAGAACGGGAGGGCAATGCCTTCTCCCGTTCTCCCTTTCTCCTGTAAACGACCGTAGACAGCCGGCAATTGGCGCGTGTGGCACTGTTCAGGAATCCTGTCAAGGGACTTTGCAAGAGCGATGACGCTCGAAACGCGTCGCGCGTCACCGTCATCGCGCTCGACGCTCCCTATAATCACCGGATGCAACCCGATGCGCTGCGCGCGCTCCCCAGCGTCAGCCAACTCCTCGAATCCGCCCCCGACCTGGTCGCGACCAACGGCAATGCCCGCGCGGCGCAGGCGCTCCGGGACGCGCTCGAATCCGCCCGATCCGTCGCCCGGGCCAACGGCCCGGTGCCCGACAGCGCCGCCATCATCGGGACGGCCCGGGCGGCGCTGGCGGATGCGGCGGAGGCGGCGATCCCGCGCCGAGTCATCAACGCAACAGGCGTGATCATCCACACCAACCTCGGACGGGCGCCCTTGAGCGCAGCCGCTCAGCGGGCCATCCTGGCCGTCAGCGGCGACTATTCCGCGCTTGAGTACGACGTTGACGCCGGCGAGCGTGGCCCGCGCGGAGGCGGGGTTGAGGCGCTATTGCGCGCACTCACCGGCGCCGAGGCCGCCCTGGTCGTCAACAATTGCGCCGGGGCGACGACGTTGATGCTGGCCGCCCTCGCCCAGGGCCGGGGAGTGGTGATTTCGCG
>JAGOCU010000332.1:1324-3513 GCA_017998555.1 Thermoflexales bacterium | reverse complement strand
GCCCTGTATGACGCCCAACTGGCCTGGCTCGCCAACGTTGGACAGAACGCCCTGGCCGGGACTGCGCCGCGCCGCTATGGCAACGCCCACGCCAGCATCGTCCCGTATCAGACCTTTGACACAGCCGACGGCCAGATTGCGCTGGCGGTCGGTTCGGACGGGCAATATCGCAAGCTGTGCGACCTGGCCGGCTGTCCCGAGTTGTGGGCGGACCCGAGGTTTCAAACGAATCCGGGCCGGGTCGCGCATCGGACCGAGCTCATCCCGCGCCTGCAGGTGTATCTCGCGCGCCGGACGACGGCGGAGTGGGATGCGTTGTGCGCCGGAGCGGGCGTTCCGGCCGGGGCGATCCAGGACGTGCCGGCAGCGCTCGCCCACCCGCAGGCCCAGGCGCGGAGGATGGTCCAGACCGTGGCCGATCCAAAGGCGGGCGCGCTGCCGGTGCTGGGGCCAGTCGCGAAGCTGTCCGAGACCCCGGCCACGATCCGCCGCCCACCGCCACGCCTGGGCGAGCACACCGACGAGATCCTGCGCGAGCTGGGCTACGCCGAGGCCGACATCGCGCGCCTGCGCGCGGCCGGCGCGATGGGGAGGTGACCTGTCAGGTCACCCTGGCTACGCCCCGACCTGACAGGTGAGCTCTCCCAATCATCCTTGCGCGTTGACCCGGGCGTATGATTCTCTTGCGGGGGGCGTTCACGGGAGAGTGTCGAATGAACCGCAGGTCACGCGCCCAACGACAGATTGTGAGTTGTGTTGGGGTCATGCTCGGACTGCTGATGGCGGCCCAGGCCGGCCGGCCTGTCGCGGCCGATGGCGGAGTCAACCCTGGCCCCGAATCGTCGCGGTCAAAGATCGCGTCGCAGGCGCCCGCCTCCGATCCGCACGGGATCACGCGCCTGGATCCGATCGGGGCCGGAACAAAGAACGCGGCGGAACCCGGGCGCGTTGCCAGAAGCGAGCCGGCCTTGCCCGGCATCGCCGGCGACAGCAGCGGATTCATGGCCTGCGGCGACTCAGGCAACGCAAGTTGGACCACGACTTCGACTGCCTGGCAGGTGATTCGATCCTGCACGGCGACCTTTCCGGCCGACGGGGTCGTCTTCATCAACGCGACTGCCGGGTTGGGCCTGCAGGACGTCGCGTATGAAGGCCGATTCGGCCTCAGTGTCGACAACCGGGCGTCCGCCCTGTCCGCGACCTCGCGCTGGGTGAACATCTATCCCGATGGGGGCGATGGGACCGACAAGACCGTGGCCGCGTCCATCCTGTTGTCCGTGGCTTCGGGCACGCACACCTTCTATTTCCTCGGCACCCGTTACTCGGGGAGCGGGACGGTAATGGCCTACGACCCGGCCCTCAGCGTGGCCTATTTCCCGGCCGGGTCGAGCCAGGTCAAGACCTGCGGCGTATCCAGCAGCATGAACTTCACGACCACGAGCAACGCGTTCGTGGCCGTGCAATCGTGCGCCCTGGATCTGCCGACTTCGGGCTGGGTGTATCTGAACGCGACAGCCTCGGCCACTCTGGAAGATGCGCCCTACGAGGTCCAATATCACACCGCGATTGATAGCAATACGGCGGGTACGGGCTGGCCCGATCACTGGACAAATGTCTACACCGACACAGGCGATGGCACGGATGAGGCCCTGGCCGCATCGATGTTGACCCAGGTCGGCGCCGGCGCGCGCACCTTCTATTTTGGGGTGAGTCGGTATGGGGGCCTCGGCGCGATCCGCTTGCTCAATCCATCCCTGAGCGTGCTGTACTTCCCCGAGAACAACGTGATCGCCCGGACGTGCGGGAAGTATCTGGGGGCAGGAGATTGGCAAACGACGTCTTCATCCTACATGACGGTCCTGACCTGCACGCTTGATCTTCCGGCGTCCGGTTTTGCGATTGTCGATGTGAACGCATCCGCGGGGTTGACCTACGGCAGTTCGGCCTGGGAGGGTGCGTTCCGCTGGGGGATGGATGATCCGAACGGTTCGAGCGACACGGATCGCTGGACGAACGTCTACACCGATACCACCGACGGGACCGACCGGGTTGTGGCCGACTCCGGTCTGATCGCCGCGCCGGCCGGGCGGCACACGTTCTATTTCGTAGCCGGGCGGTACTCGGGCAGCGGCAACGTCGAATTGATCCGGCCATCGCTCACGGTCCTGGCCCCGCGCGGCCGGCAAGTC
>JAGOCU010000332.1:0-1224 GCA_017998555.1 Thermoflexales bacterium | reverse complement strand
CATCTCAAAGGACACCATGAGAACCCTCTCATCGCGGTCTTGTGAATATTGCGCGTTCCCGCCGTAATGTATTTCCCATTCACTGCCTGGAGGGCTGATAAAAACATGAACCGCGCAATGATTCTGATCGCTTCCGGCGCCACCGTGGCGCTCATGCTCGCCGGGACCTACGTGATGGCGTCCGAGCGCGCCACCACCATGGCCCAGCTAAACGCCGAGGCTGCCAAAGTCCAGCCCGCTCCGGCGAAGGCCGGGGTGCCCACGCTGGCGCTTCCGACGCGCCAGCCGGCGCCGCGCGCCAGCGAAAGCCTCGTCGACGTGATTGTTTATCGCTCGGAGCCGTCCGATGCCGAGATTCTGGTCCCCTATCGTTCGATCGAGGCTGAGGCCGAAGCGCCCGCGCCGGAGATCGCCGCCGAATTGCCCGTGCCTGAGGTGACCGTCGCGGCCCGCCAGGCGGCGCCCCGGGCCGCGCCCGCAGCCGCAGTTCCTCAGGCCGCTCCCGCGCCAGCGGCACAACCCGCGCCAGCCGCGCAACCCGCGCGGGCCGCCCAGCCCGCCCCCCAGCCGGCTCCCGTCCAGCCCCGTGCCACACCGCAGCCCCAGCCGCCGCAACAGGAGCAGCACGTGGAGGAACATCACGAAGATGATCATGAGGATCATCATGAAGAACATCCGGAAGAGCACCACGATGAGGATCACCACTGACGCGCTGGCGTCCAGCTGAATCCGGAAACCTAAACCTATGAAACATCAAGCAACGCTGCGGGCCATGAAGGTGGCCAGCCTGTTCTCGAGTGTCTTTGTCACGGTGGCCATCATCACGCTCCTGCTGTTGGGCAAGGTCGATGCCCAGGCGCGGGAGAAGGTTGAGGCGGCCCAGATCGCCGCCGTCCAGAACCGGGACGTGGCCGCTCCGCGGGTCGAGGCTCTCCCTGAAGTGACGCTGACCCCGCCGCCGACGCCGACGGCGGTCCCGAGTCCGACACCGTCGCCGTCGCCGACCCCGAAAGTGGCTGCCACCCGGACAGCCGTGCCGGTCCGCACCGTCGTGCCGACCCGGGTCGTCGCCAAGCCAGCCGGCGTGGCCCCGGCCGTTCAGCCCACCGCTCGCCCGCAACCGCAGGCACAGCCGCAGCCGCAGGCCCAACCGCAGGCACAGCCGCAGCCGCAGGCCCAACCGCAGCCCCAGCCCCAGCCGCAACCGCAACCGCAGCCCCAGCC
>JAGOCU010000331.1 GCA_017998555.1 Thermoflexales bacterium | reverse complement strand
GGCGCACACCCCGGCCAGTTTGACCGTGCCGCCAGCGCTCGCGGCGTGGATGGCATTCTGGACGGCCTGGCTGTCGCTGCTGCTGAAGTCGGCGCCCGCGCCGCCGCTGTAATTGGCGAAGCACACGCTCGGGCCACCTGGCGCCTCGAAAGCGCCCACGTCGCACACGCCAGCCTGCGGACGGGCCACGCCCCGCTGATCGGCCGCCGGGCAGACCGCGTTGCTGCCGGCATTGATGGCCGCGCTGGACGGGCCAAGCGCCATCGTCGGCGTCCCGCCGCCGTTGTCGGCCAGGGGCTGAAGGTTGATTTGAGCCGCTGTGCGGGTCGTCGCGCCGCCGCAGCTCCCATCGCCGTCCAGGTTGGACGCGTCGGCGCTGGTCACGGTAACGCAATCGCCACCGGCATTGGACACCACGATCGTGTTGCGCAGCGTCGGCGAGCCATCCGAGGTGAGGCCTCCATAGATCCCGGCCGTGTTGCGGGTCACCGTGCTGTTGGTCAGCGTGTACGAGGAAGCTGCCGCGATCGCGCCGCCGCTCGTCGCCGCCGAATTGCTGACGAAGGTGCTGTTGACCACGCCCAGCGCGCCGTAGACGTAGATGGCGCCACCATTGGCGATGCCACTCGGGACCGAGGCCACGTTGCTATACAACGTGCTGCTCCGAACCAGCGCTGTGGCGCTGCCGCCGCCTGCAATGCCGCCGCCAAAACTCGCGGAATTGCTGAAGATCGTGCTGTCGGTCACGGTCAGCATGGCGGCATGGTTGATCCCACCGCCATACCCAGACCCGCCCGAAGCCTTGTTTGCCGCAAGCGTCGACGACAGCACCTCGAGCGCGCCAGAGGCTTGCTGGATGCCGCCACCATCGCCGCCGACATTGCCCTGGAAACGCGCGGATAGAATCCTCGCGACGTCCAAGGTATACGCCCCGCCGCCGCCCGTGGCAGCCGTGTTGCTGAGGAACTGGGTGCCGGTGAGGGTGGCCGCATTCGACAGGAAGGCGCCGCCGCCCCACCGGGCGGCCGTGTTGCTGATGAACTGGGTGCCCGAGATCAATGCCGTGCCCTCGCCGCTGAACCCGCCGCCGTCATTGCCCGAGTTGGCTTGAAGGAGCCCGCCGATCAGCGTGGTCGCGCCGTCCGCCTTGAGGCCGCCGCCGCTGAAACTGGACGCGCTCGAACGGTTGTTGATGAACTGCGTCCCGGTCATGGACAGGGAGCCAAACGCGCGCGCGCCGCCGCCATGCTGCGAGACGTTCCGCTCAAACAGCCCGCCGATCAACGTCATGAAGCCGTTGGACGTGGCGCCGCCGCCGCTCTGGCCGGCGGTATTGCTGATCAGGCGGGTGTCAATCAGGCGCAGGGGGCCGCTCGTCATCACCCCGCCCCCATCGGAGTCCGTGGTGCTGCTGTAGATCGTCACGTTCGTCAGCGTGAGCGCGCCGCTGGAAAGGATGCCGCCGCCATCGGCTCCAGCTATCCTCCCATTCTGGGCGATGAGGTCGGAGATCGTCACGCCGCCCGCCGTGATCTTAAGGACCCGCCCGCCGTTTTGCGCGTCGAGGATGGTCGGTTGGGTGATGGGGTAACTGGTGACCCAGTTTGTTTGAGCATAGCCGCCGATGACGGTCAGCGTTTTGGTGATCTGCCCGACCTGACTGCTCCCGCCGTACGACACCACGCCAGCGCAGACCCCAGCCAGCTTGACCGTGCCACCGGCGGGGGCGGCGTTGATCGCGTTCTGAACCGCCTGCGCGTTGAAGCTGCTGAAGTCGGCCCCGGCACCACCGCTGTAGTTGGAGAAGCACGCATCGGGCACGCCCTCGGGCGCCTCAAGCCCAAAGAAGGGTGCCGGGGGGGGACTGGTCGGATCAATGGGCGGGTTGGACTGAGCCGCACCGGAGACAGGCGCCTGGAGCAGCGCGCACGCAAGCAGAAACGGAACCACACGATTGAATAGGCGCGCCGATCGAGACATGAAATCCCCCCTCATCAAAACTGAACGCGTCACTGAAAGTGACATCCCCACCGAGTCGAGCGATGTCGCGTAACCAGACAGCGGTGTTGATCAGGACGCTGGAAGTCAGCCAAAAATCGTTGGCGAGATCGCGATCCCCGCGCTTCGCGCGGGGATCGCGATCTCGCCGGATGTTTTTGGACGGCTTTTAGTGTAGTGAAAACAGGTAGGCTGACAAGTGGCCTGATTTCGCGTTTTGCCGCTAATATGGATAGTCACGGGCCGCATCAGGCGGGTTATGCAAAATGGGCGATGCAGGTGGCTTCCAGGAAGCGACTGGCCACGCTTAAGGATGGACGATGACGAGCGAAGACAGACTGACCAGAATCGAACGGCGCCTGGCGAGGCTGGAAATGCTTCTCGGCGACCGGCGGGTGGTGGCCGCGCTGCTTCAGCTTGTCGCCGACCAGGACGACGATCGGCCCGCCCAGGGCGCGTTCATGTCGCCATCTTTCCGAGCCGAGGCCGAAGCCAATCGGGTCGGCCAGCGCGAAGCCGCTGCGGACCGCAACAAACGCTATCTTGAGGCGCTGGCGGGATTGCATGCGGAAGGCTGGGTGACTGAAGACGGCGAGCCGCGCAAGTGAGCCTGCCGACCGCCGACGCAGCGATGCCGTCCGGTGGGCAACCACGGAGGAATCGCGTGCCCACCAGCATCATGGCTGCGATTTCCCGGCAATACCGCGAAACGCAGGAAGCCGCGCTGGACCTGGTCGACGGCCTGACCGACGAGCAGCTTGGCTGGTCGCCCAACGAGACGACCCCATCTATTGGCTTCCACATCTGGCATCTGGCCCGCTGGGCGGATTATCTCCAGGAAATAATCAATGGGCGCGGAAGCCAGGTGTGGGAAAGAGAAGGCCTGGCCGCCCGCTGGGATATGGCAACGGCGAGCCTGGGCTATGCCCAGACCGGCATGAGCATGGACGAAAAGGCAGCCATGGCGCTGCCTCTGCCGGGGAAGGCGTTGCTGCTGGACTACGCGCGCCGGGCCTTTGAACTGGCCCAGCAAGCGGTGGCGTCGATCGACGACGCGGCGTTCTACCGGGTCTACGCGTGTCTGCACGGCGAAGTCTGGCACGACGGCCAAATCGGCCCGATCATTTCGACCTGGATGACCCACGACAATCGGCATCTCGGGATGATCGAATGCCTGATCGGAATTCAGGGCATGCACGGAAGCGCCGACAGCTAATTTGCACGCGTTTCCGGAAGCGACAAGCCCCGCCCCGGCGTACGCCGGGGCGGAGCCTGTCGCTTCCAAAGATAGACCAGGCAGTCAAACGCATCAATCACCACAGCGCCGTCGGCGGCGCATCGCGATCCAGATACATGAAATAGGGATAACCTTCGCCAATTTCGTAGAACGGGCGAAAGCGCAGCCGGGCGGGTTGCCCATTGGGCGGGACAACCCGATAGATCGTGGGCGGGTCCAGTTGCGGGAGGTACTCGCCATGCACGCCACTTGGCCGGCCGGCGCGTTCAGGCCGCAGCCACG
>JAGOCU010000330.1 GCA_017998555.1 Thermoflexales bacterium | reverse complement strand
AGCGCGGTGCCCATCCCCGAGACCACGTTGGAGAAGCCGGCCTGTTGCGGGCCGATCACGTCCATGTAGCCTTCGACGAGGACGGCCACGCCGTCGTTGCGGATGGACGTTCGGGCCCGGTCGAGGCCAAACAGGGTCCGGCCCTTGTCAAACAGGGCGGTCTGGGGCGAGTTCATGTACTTGGGCTCGCTGCCATCCAGCGAACGCGAGCCAAAGCCAATCGTGCGGCCGCGATCGTCGTTGATCGGGATCATCAGCCGACCACGAAAACGGTCGTAGCGCCGGCCCTCGTCGTTCTCGATCATCAGCCCGGCGTCGATCAGCTCCTGGGGCTTGAAGCCCTTTGCGGCCAGATGCGTATTCAGCGCCTGGCCGTCGGGCAGGCTGTAGCCCAGCTTCCAGGTGGCGATCGTGGCGTCGGTGAGTTGGCGCTTCTGGCGCACATACTCGCGGCACGGCCCGGCCTGCGGCGCGCTGAGCAGCAGGGTGTGGAAATACTCCGCGGCTGCGGCGCTGGCCTCGCGCAGCCGGCCGAGGTGATCCTCGCTTTGCTTCTGCTCGGGCGTGCGCTCCTCGAGCACGACACCCGTCCGGCGGGCCAGTTCGCGCAGGGTCTCGGCAAACGTCCAGCCTTCCTTCTTCATCAGGAAGCTGAACACGTCGCCCTTCTCGCCGCTCGAGAAGTCGACGAAGATCTGCGAGTCGGGGTAGATGAAGAACGAGGCCGTGCGCTCGGCCTTGAACGGCGACATGCCCTTGAAGAGCTTGCCCGCCCGCTGCAGCTTGGTGTACGCGCCGATCACCTCGACGATATCGACCCGGCGCTTGACCTCATCTACCGGTGTCATATGGCCTGCGAATCAAGAATCCCTGGCGAGAGGAGCCTCCCCGCGCGATGCGCGGGGAGGCTCCTCTCGCCAGTCATTCTCGTAATGATTTCTAGACATTGAACAGGAAGTGCAGAATGTCGCCGTCCTGCACAACGTAGTCCTTGCCTTCACTGCGGAGCTTGCCGGCCTGGCGGATGGCCGCTTCGGTCTTGTACTGGCGCAGGTCGGGGATGGTATAGACCTCGGCTCGGATGAAGCCGCGCTCGAAGTCGCTGTGGATGACGCCGGCGGCCTGCGGCGCGCGGTCGCCGACGTGGATCGTCCAGGCCCGGATTTCCTTGGGCCCGGCGGTGAAATACGACTGCAGGCCGAGCAGGTGATAGGCGGCCCGCCCGAGACGGGCAAGACCGGATTCGGTCAGCCCGACACTCTCGAGGAACTCGCGCTTCTCGGCGTCGTCCTTAAGCGCCGCGATGTCGGCTTCGATCGCGCCGGAGATCGCGACGATCTCGGCCCCGTCGGCCTCGGCCCGGGCCTTGAGCTTGGCATAGTGCGGGTTGTGCTCGCCCAGCGGATCGCTCTCGTCGACGTTGCCGACGATCATCTGGGGCTTGGTGGTGATCAATCCGAAACCCGCGGCAACCCGTTTCTCGGTCGCGTCCCAACCCTGCATCACCGCCCGGGCGGGCTTGCCCTCTTTCAGGGCGGCAACGATGGGTTCGAGCAGCTTGGCCCGGATCGCGGCATCGACGTCGCGCTGGGCGGCCGCGCGGGCATTCTTCTGGAGCTGGCGCTCGGCGCTGTCGAGGTCAGCCAGGACCAGTTCGAGGTCGATGATCTCGAGGTCGGCAATCGGATCCACCGCGCCGCTGACGTGGACGACGTCGCCGTTGTCGAAGCAGCGCACGACGTGCAGAATGGCGTCAACGCTGCGGATGTGACCGAGGAACTGGTTGCCCAGCCCCTCACCCTGCGAGGCGCCCTTGACCAGGCCGGCGATGTCGACGACCTCGAGCGCGGCCGGGATGATCTTGTCAGTCTTGATGAACTGGTTGATCTCAGCCAGCCGGGGGTCCGGCACGGCAACGATGCCGTTGTTGGGCTCGATGGTGGCGAACGGATAGTTGGCGGCGACCGCGCCGGCGGCGGTCAGGGCGTTGAAGATGGTGGATTTGCCGACATTGGGCAAGCCGACGATACCTGTGGACAGACTCATGACGGCCCAACTTTAACCCAGAATGTTGCGCGATCAGACTCCCCGCGCTTCGCGCGGGGAGTCTGATCGCGCCGATCTCTGGTTCTACAATGACAGATAGAGGGGCGCGCAACCGATGGATCCACTTGACGAGCCGGCGAGCGAGCGAAACGATCACACGTTGACGCTGATCCTGGCCCTGGCCATCTCGGGCATCGGGGCGGCGCTTGCGATTGGCCTGATCGCGGGATTGCTGGGTTGGATGCAGCCCAACTGCGCTTCGTACTCCACCAATCGGACGGGACGCTGCAACGCCGACGATGCCGAACTCACCGTGACGCCGCCGGTCATCCCGACTTTCAATGCCAGCCGCATGCGGATTGTGGAGCCTCCACCTGGGTGCATCCAGCCCGCGGATGTGGCGGGCGCGGCGGCGGAACTGGCCCGCTGCATGCCGCTCGACGCGCGCGCCGCCGATTTTGAGCAGGCGTTGACCGATTGGAAGTTCATGCGTCCCGCCACGGCCGAACAGCCGCTCGGCGTCGGCGGGGCGGTGGACGCCGATGTGCTGCCTGGCGGCGCGGCCGAGGTGCTGCTCGATTTCTATCCCGACCCGAATCGCTTCTGGGATCCTCTCGGCCGCTTCGTCGTCTTTCAGCGCGGGGCGGCGTGGACGATCGCCTACGACGCAGCCGGCCTGCCTGGCCATACCCCGCTGGATGCGCCGTGGAGCAGTTGGTCGTGGAAGGTGGCCCAGACCGCCGATATCAGCGGCGACGGGCTGAACGAGATTCTGCTCAAGCGTTTCTGGAACAACGGCCACAACGCCTACTTCGCCGAGTGGCTGGTCCTGAGCGCCGAGGGCGGCGCCGCTCTGCGCCTCGTGTGGAGTGATGATGAGCCCCATGCGTTGGCCGTCTATGGCCTGGACCCGGCCGGGCGCGGGGTCACGGTCACCCACCCCGTCGGCGCCTTCCCAGGACGGCAGATCAGCAGGCGTTTCCGCTGGGATGGCGGGGGACTTGCCCTGACCGAGCGGAAGATCGATCCACCCACCGAGGCCGTGGCCAGCCTGGCCCGAGCCGATGCCGCACTCGCGGCCGGCGACGAGGCCGGGGTGCGGGCCGGCCTGGCCCTGGCGGGCAAGGTATTCTCGTACTCGGCCGGTCAGCCCCCGGTGATGGACGACGAGTCGGTATTGGCGGA
Source organism: Thermoflexales bacterium (assembly GCA_017998555.1). Lineage (GTDB taxonomy): Bacteria > Chloroflexota > Anaerolineae > J036 > Brachytrichaceae > Brachythrix. Next base: position 292 of record JAGOCU010000330.1, on the reverse strand, counting down.
GTGGGCACTGCTGCGTTTCGCCCAGTGGGAGATGGCCCATCGGGGGGGCGATCCGGCCCGGGTGCGGATGGATCTGGCGACACTCGAGATCTTGCGCAACCCGGCTCGCGCCCGAGCGGACACCCCCGGGCGGGGGAAGCTGCTAGACGCCTTCATCAATGCGACGCTGCCTTTCTCGGACCCGGCCGCCGCCGGGCGGGCCGGCTGCGCGGCGGTCGCCGCATTGATCGCTCGCGAGCCCGAGACGCTCGCCGTGCTGGCCGAGGCCTCGCGCGGGGGGCTGACCTATACG
>JAGOCU010000329.1 GCA_017998555.1 Thermoflexales bacterium | reverse complement strand
TGGATGTGGAATACCGGTGACAGCGACATGGCCCAGTATGCGCCCCTGTGCGATGCCGTGCACGAGGTCGCTACTTTGAAGCAGCTTGCGGACGCCGTTGACGATCTCTTCAGCTATCGCTAAAACATGAAACCCACTCCTGCGCCGTTTGGGCGCGTCGCCGCTCGGGCCGGTCTTGTCGGCGGCATTCTCCTGGGCGTCACGGTGCTCGCGCAACAGTGGACGCCTTCGCCGGATTTGAACTGCCTGGGCACACTGATGGCGCTGGTCGGTTTTGCGACGGTGGGATGGTATGCGGCCCGCGAAGCCGAGGTCGCCGACCGGCGCACCGGGCAGCGCGCGGGCGGTCTTGCGGGCCTGATTGCGGGCGTGGTTGCCGCAATGGCGCTATCCGCCCTGTTCCTTGTCGTCGCGCTCGGCCCGGTTACCCCCCCGGCAATGGTTGCCCTTCAGGAACAGACCACCCCGTCTTCGCTGCGCGCGCAACTTGAGGCCTTCTACGGGGCCGAACAGGCCAGTCAGTTGATTCAGCAGTCTGGATTCAGTATCGAAGAATACGCGGCGGCGCTGCCGCGCGTGACGGTTGCCGTGACGATGGCTTGCTGTGGCCTAGGCCTGCCGCTTGTCGGATTGTTCCTGGGGTCGGTTGGCGGCGCGCTGGGTCGCTCCGAGCCGGAGCGGAAGAATCGCGCCGGTGGTTGACCTGTCGCATGCGTTTGCGCCCGATCGCGCCTTGTCCCTGGTTCAAACGCTGAGTCAGCGGGCCAGCCGGCAACTCGATCGACTTGACCACTGGCCCCTGGAGGAGTGGATTGGTGCGCCAGGCCTGCGATTTGCCGGGAGTGACGCCGCCGGGTGGGCGGGCATCCTGGTTGTGCCGGTCGACACAGGCGGTCCCGTTGCGTGGCGGACGCGCGCCGGCGGCCCGGCCTGGATTCGATGGGTCGCAGTGGATGCTGTGCCAGCAGGACCGCAATTGCGGGTGTTGTTGGCCGCCGCCGTTCAGCTCGCGCGGAATGGCGGCATGGACGGTCTGTGGCTACTCTGCGATGCAGCCGGTTGGCTCGATCCCTATCTGCGCGACGATGGATATCGGGCGGTCGACGAGGTCATCACCCTCGAGCGCTCGGCCGCGCGAATCCGGCGGCCGATGACCGCTGGCGCGGCTGACCCGAGCGGGCGACCCATCGAGCGGGCGCGCTTTCGGGGGGCGTCGGCCGACGATCTTGGCACGGTGGCCGACCTGGATACGCGCGCCTTCGGCGATCCATGGCGATATGCGCCCGCCACGCTGGCCCGCGAACTGTCAATGGCGTCAATCGCCCGGGTGGCGCTCGACGGAGATCGGGTCATTGGATATGCGACTGCCGTTGTGCGCGAGGGTGGCGGCCACATCAATCGTATTGCGGTGGATCCCGAAGCGCAGGGCAGGGGCGTTGGCAAAGCCCTGTTGGCCGACATCAACGGGCAACTGGACTTGATGGGCGCAAATCGCATCACGCTGAACACACAGCGCAGCAACGTCATCTCGCAGCGGCTGTATCGGTCGTCCGGCTTCAAAATCGTGGGTCCTCCGCTCAGGGTCTATCATCGGCCCCTCGCATGAAGTCGAACTCAGGACCCGACAAGCGCAAAGGCGCCCAGCGCGAAAGCATACGTCGCACCCAGGCCTCCGGGCGCGCGCAGGCGGACCGCGCCGCCCGCCGCGTCGCCGACGCGCCCCCGCCTTCGGTGCCCGTTGGGCCCGGTCTGCGCAGGGCATTTGTCTTTTTCGTCGTGCTGTTTTCGGTGGGGGCGCTTGGCCTGGCGGCCATGCAGAGTCTGACCGCCCTGCCAGCAAGCGCGCCGATTCCGGCGCCTGCTCCCACGCGCACCCCGGCCGCCACGGTTGCTGCCGCAAGAAGGATTGGAATCGTCAGTGGCCACCGTGGCAACGACACGGGCACGATCTGCGCCGATGGTCTGACCGAGGCTGAGGTCAACTTCGATCACGCGATCCGGGTGGCCACTCAGTTGCGCACCCGCGGCTACGTCGTGGATGTTCTGGATGAGTTCGATCCGCGTCTCAAGAACTACACCGCAAGCGCGTTGCTGTCGATCCATGCCGATTCATGCGATTACATCAACGAGCTGGCAACGGGTTTCAAAGCGGCCCGGGTGCTCGATAGCACGGTTCCCGTTGATGAGGATCGTCTGGTGGGGTGCATTCGCGCCCGCTATGGCGCAGCCACAGGGCTGAGATTCAACGCCAACACCATCACATTTGACATGACAAAGTACCACGCGTTCTACGAGATCGCGCCGCAGACGCCCGCCGCCATCATTGAGACCGGCTTCATGAATCTCGATCGGACGACGTTGACAAAGCGGGCCGACACCGTCGCCAAAGGCATCGTCGACGGCTTGGTGTGCTTCCTCAATCGCGAGACGATCTAGCCCTACGCCCGAAGCTTCGGAAGCGAAACCCCCTGGCGGAGCCAGGGGGTTTCGCTTCCGAGCGTTTTTCTTGCGCTATTTGCGCATCGCTTCGGCCAGTTTGATGGCCGCGGCCTGAATCTGGTCCAGGTCCTTCTTGACGTCATCGGTCGTCAACAGCGATACCGGCTTGAACGTGTCTCGCGTGATCCGGCTCAGGCTGCGGAAGGGTTGGCCCGCTTTCCAGGTGGCGTTTGCGAAACGCGCGAGCAGGGTCATCTCATCGGGGGATCGACTGCCCTTGGCGATGCCGTCGAGAATCTGCAGCGGGGTTTCGGCGCCACGCTCGGAGATGACCCCGATGCCGGCTTCGAGCGCATAGAAACCGGCAAGGTTGATGGCGATCTTCTCTTCCTTGACGCTCTTGGGATTTGTCGCCGTCTCCTCCTCGGGTTTGAGGAAGGCCGGCACAGGCTGGCCCTGGCCGATGTAATAGGCGGCATCCAATGTCTGGGCCATCTCCTGGGCAAAGGCCGTGTCGCGCAGAAGCGCCTGAATCCTGGCAAGCTGCGCGGCGGCATCCTTGCCCTTCACGTCCTGCATCTTCTCGACGAGTTTGGCGGCGGCGGCCTTGATCTGAACGAAGTCCTTCTTGAGCTCTACTTCGGTGAGCAGTCCGGCCGGCCCGAACGTATCCCGGGTGATGCGATTGAGCGCCCGGAACGGTTGGCCCGCCTTCCAGGTGGCATTGGCGAAGCGCGCCAGCAAGAGCATATCGGCATTTGGCCGAGTGCCATTTGCAACAGCCTCAAGGACGTCCAGCGGCGCCTGCTTGTCTCGTTCGGCAAGGTATCCCACGCCGACCTCAACCGCGTAGAAGCCTGCAAGATTGATGGCGATCTTCTCTTCCTTGACGCTCTTCGGCGCGGTGGCCGTTTCCTCTTCCGGTTTCACGAATGCCGGAACGGGTTGGCCCTGGCCTTTGTAGTAGGCCGCATCGAGAGATTGGGCCATGTCGAGCGCGAATGCTGGATCGCGCAACAACATCTGCAGCTTATTCAGTTGCTCCAGGCGCGGGTTGGCGACCGTCGGAACGGCGGTCGGCGGAGTGGCCGGTTTG
>JAGOCU010000328.1 GCA_017998555.1 Thermoflexales bacterium | reverse complement strand
CCGGACAGCAGCGGTCCGTAATAGAAGGCGATCAGGCTGATGGCGGTGGGCAGGAGCAGCAGGTAGAGCACCCGGCTGCGCCATAGCTTGCGGGCGAAGCGGGTCCAACGGCCCGGCGGCCCGGCCAGTTTTGGTGTGGCGGCTGTCATGGAACTCCAGTCGGGCAATCTTCGAATGGGGGGTTGGAAGCGATCTCCCCCGGCGGCGCCGGGGGAGATCGCTTCCGATAGACAGTTGCGACCGTTAGACTACTTCCAGGTCTCAGCCTTCCACTCGGGGTGCTGGCGGCTGGTGGTCTCAGCCAGGGTGTCGAGCAGTTTCTGATAGGCGGCCAGGGTCTGATCCAGGGTGGCCGTGCCCGCCAGATAATCCTGGAAGATCTTGATCTCGGCCACGGTGCTGGCCTGGGCAAAGGCGTTGTTGATGTCCATGAAGCTGGCCCGCGAGGTCGAGGCCGGCGGATCGATGAAGCCGCTGTAGCGCTTGGCCTGCTGCGGGTTGCCGGCAAAGACTTTCTCGGGCGCGGTGCCCGAGACGAAGCACGGCACGCTCTGCAGACCGCACCAGTATTCATTGCCCTTCGCGCTCGTGACGTACTGCAGCAGGTCCAGGGCCAGATCGAGCTTGCCCTTTTCGACGGTGGTCTTGGGGATGAACAGATACTGCGAGCCCGAACCCAGACCGGCGTTGCCAATCCGCTTGGGAGTGCCGCCCTTGAGCGACGGAAGATAGAAGGTCCCCCAATTGAACTTGACGTTCGGATCGCCCTCGATGATGGGCATGTTCAGCCGCACGATCGGGTAGAAGGCGACCTTGCCCTGGGTGAACAGGTTGCCTGGCGCGGGCGGCGCAAGATAGCCCTCGTGGAAGTAGGGCGACCAGTCCTTGAAGGTGGTGAACAGGGCCTGGACGCCGGGGTCCTTGACATTCCACTTGCCGGTCTTGATGCACCACACGGCCTCTTTCTGGCTGATCTGCCCGTCCTTCTTCTCATCGACCTGGCCGTCGCAGGCCTTGATGATGTCGGGCATGAGCTCGTCGGTCATGATGCCGACATACCAGGAGAAGACATAGGCTTCGTTGCCGGCCGTGGGCATGAAGAACGGCTGGATGCCGGCGGCCTTCAGCTTCTTCTCGGCGTCGACGAGCTCGGCCCAGGTCTTGGGCAGGGCGGTGATGCCGGCCTTGTTGAGCAGATCCATGTTGTAGAGCACGGCCGTGTCGCCCAGGTCGCCGACAAAGGTCGTGCCCACCATCACCGTCTTGCCGCCGGTCGTTACACCGTCGAGGGCGATGGCCTTGAGCGGGAAGTCATCCTTCCAGGTCGGGTTGCTGCTGTAAGGGTTGGGCTTGGCCAGGTCGGCGGTGAAGTCATACTGCAGATCGACGTCGATCTGGGCCGGCGAGGGGAAGTACTGCATCACGACATCGGCCAGCGTCTTCGAGCGCAGGTTGGTGGTGATGAAGCCGAAGATATCGGTGACATTGCCGAGCATGGGCTGCAGGGTGAGCTTGACGTTGGGGTGATTCTTCGCCCACTGCTGCATCAGCAGATACATCGTGTAGGACGGATGCTTCGGATCGGCGGCGATATCGCGCCAGGTGTTGATGACCAGTTCGCCCTTGAGATCGGGCCGGCTGGCGGCCGTGGCGACCGGCGCCGGCGGGAAGGTCGGCGCTGCGGGCACGGCGGTGGCCGCAGGCGCTGCGGTGGCGGCTGGCGCGGCGGGCGCCGTCGTGGCGGCCGGCGCGGCCGGAGCCGTGGTCGCGGCGGGCTTGGGCGCATCGGTCGGCTTGGGGGGGACCGCCGTCGGGGCGGGCGTGGCGGCGCCGCACGCGGCAAGCAACAAGGCGGCGGCAATGCCAGCGCCCAGCCACTTCGCGCGGCGAGCTGAGGTAGGTGGATGTTCCATCGCGGGTTTCTCCTTTTGAATCAGGCGGTTGGTTTCGATATCTTACTGTTTCTTTCGATATCTGTCAAGAAGGCGGTATTTCGAAAGATATTGACAGGATATCGAAAGCCTTTTACAATGTCGGCGTGTCTGCCCACCTCTCGATCCTGCGTAAGGACAAAATCCTGGAATACCTGCGCACCCGCAGCACGGCCAGTGTCACCGAGTTGAGCGATCTGCTCGATGTGTCCGAGGTGACCGTCCGCCAGGATCTGAACACCCTGGCCGCGGAGGGTTTCCTGGCCCGCACCCGCGGCGGCGCGATGCTCAGCAGCCGATCCACCAACGAGTTCACCTTCGGCGCGCGGGTGGCCATCAACGCCGAGGTGAAGCAACGCATCGGCGAGGCCGGGGCCAGCCTGATCAACCCGGGCGATTCGATCATCCTCGACGCCAGCACGACCGGTCTGTATGTGGTTCGGGCGTTGCTCACCCGGCGCGATCTGCACGACATCACCATCATCACGAATGGCATCCAAACCGCCCTCGAGCTGGTCAATCGCCCGGACATCACCACCATCCTGACCGGCGGGCAACTGCGCATGACGGCGGTGTCGTTGATCGGCTCAGTGGCCTGGGACATGCTGGCCGGCATCAATGCGACGATTGGCTTCTTCGGCGCGCGCGGCATTACGGTCGAACATGGCTTGACCGATGTGCACCTGCAGGAATCCAACGTCAAGGTCAAGATGATCGAGCGTTGCCAGCAGGTGGTCGGCCTCGTCGATGCCACGAAATTTGGAGAAGTGTCCCTTATCAGCTTCGCGCCGATCGACAAAGTGCAGCGGATCATCACCGACACGGCCGCGCCCGCGGACCTGGTGACGGATCTGCGCGCCCGCGGCGTCAACGTAATTCTGGCCTGATCCGCGCCCGCCGCGCCAACGGCCCAAACCAAACCATGAGCAACCTCCTGAGGATCCCCTCCGACGGGCTTGAGATCGCCGCCGAGACGTTCGGCGAGGGTCCGCCCCTGGTCTTCGCCCACGGCCTGTCCGGCAACCGGCACGGCGTGCGCCGGCAGCTCGCGGCCCTGGCAAACCGGTATCGCATCGTCATCTTCGACCAGCGCGGGCATGGGGACTCGAGCCCGGTGACCGATTCGGCCCGCTTCACCCCCGAAGCAATGGCCGAGGACATGGCCGCGGTGATGGATGCGCTCGGCGTCAAGAGCGCCATCGTCGGGGGCGAATCGATGGGCGCCGATACCACCTTGACCTTCGCCCTGCGCCACCCCGAGCGGGTCGACCGGCTGCTATTGACCGTCCCGGCCTTTGGCGAAACGGTCAACTCAGAGGCGCCCCGCATGATCGAGATGGCCGGCCGCATCCAGGCCCTCGGCTTGACCGCATTTCTGGCCGCCGCGCGCGAGGTCTGGCGCAATCAGTTCTTCTGGCCCGAAGACGTCATCGAGGTCGTCGGCGGAACCTTCGCCTCGCATCAGTCAGACAGCCTGGCCACGGCCATGCGCACCGTCATGAACTGGACGATGCCCGACATGGAGCCGCTGCGCGGGCTGCGCTGCCCGACCTGCGTCATTGGCTGGCCCGACGACCCGCTGCACCCGCTCGCGCTGGCCGAACGGATCGC
>JAGOCU010000327.1 GCA_017998555.1 Thermoflexales bacterium | reverse complement strand
CGACGTTTGACAAGGCCGGCGCGGTCGGCGGCGTTGCCGCATGGATTTGGCCGAAGGATTGCGGAGACGCGAAGGCGAGCAGGCTAGTGGCAAGCGCGATGCGCGGCCCCAAGGAAATGTGGAACATGCTGACATTCCTCCATGACACCGTGTGGGCGTCGAAAACCAATGGCGCTCGCGAACGACTGTGAACGGTCTGAGCTCACTTTGCCCCGCCCATGTGGCCAGCCGAAGTTGGCCAGTCAGGCAGTTTGGCCCAGCGATAATGAACGCCTACCATGACCGAAAAAGAGCTACCCCGCGTCGCGCTCGAATCCACCGTCATCACGCATGGCCTGGCCTATCCGGCCAACCTGCGCACCGCTCAGGACATGGAGCGGAGTGTGCGCGAAGGCGGAGCCGAACCCGCGACGATCGCCATCATCAGCGGCGCGATCAAGATCGGCCTGAGCGCGGCCGAGCTCGAGTATCTGGCCACCACAAAAGGCGCGCGCAAGTGCAGCGTGCGCGACATCGGGATCGTGGTCGGCCTGGGCGGCGACGGCGCCACCACCGTTGCGGCGACGATGTTCCTGGCCGCCCGGGCCGGGATCGACGTTTTTGCCACCGGCGGCATCGGCGGCGTGCATCGCGGCCATCCGTTTGACGTCAGCGCCGATCTCACCGAGCTCTCGCGCACACCGGTCACGGTGGTCTGCGCGGGGGCAAAAGCGCTGCTCGATCTGCCGCTCACCTTCGAGCATCTCGAAACGCTGGGCGTGCCGGTGATCGCCTTTGGCACGGATGAGATTCCGGCCTTCTACTCGCGCCGGAGCGGACTGAAGGCCGATGTCCGCGCCGACACGGCTGACGACGTTGCCCGGATCATCCGGGCCCGCCGCGCCCTCGGCCTGCCAGGCGGCGAGCTGGTGTGCGTGCCCGTGCCCGAGGTCGACGAGCTGGCAAATGATGTCGCGGAGGCCGCCATCATTCAGGCCCAGGCCGAGGCGGATGCCCAGGGCATTCACGGCGCGGCGGCCACCCCCTTTATGCTGGGCCGAATTGCTTCCCTGACTGGCGGCGCAAGTGTGCGCGCGAATACCGCTCTGCTGGCCAATAACGCCCGCGTGGCGGCTCAGATTGCCCTGGCGCTGGCGCGGATAGAATAGCGATTCCTTCAGTAAAGAGTTCGCTTCCGGAGGCGATGTCCCCGGCTCCGCCGGGGACATCGCCTCCGGAAGTGGGCTTTGTTGGGAGTGTTGAGGAAACATGCCACATCCTTTGGTCGACCAGCTCCGCTTTGCCCGGGCCGAATTCATGCGCGGCTTTGCGGGCGTCTCGGACGAGGACGCTCGCAAGCGCCTCGGCCCGATGAACTGCATGAGCTGGAACATCGCCCATCTCGCCTATCACGAGCAGGCCTATTTCCTGAACCTGATTCAGGGGCAGGTTGTTGTTCCCGAGGTGATCGAGTGGGCGGGTTATGGCAAGCCGGCCAGCCAGCCGCCGCTCGAAGCCGCCGTTGACGCCTGGAAACGCGTCACCGCCGCGGCGGATCCGTATCTTGACACCCTCACCACGGAGAAGCTGCTCGAGATTCCGCTTCGCAAAGGCAAGCCCTTCTCGCACAACGTGGGGAGCATGCTGCAGCGGGTGATCTATCACTACTTCTATCACACCGGTGAGTCGCAGGCTATCCGCCAGATGCTTGAAGATCCGGCCCGGCCCGAATACATCGGCGATATCCACATCGTCGCGCCCTATCGGGCAGATTAACTGCAAGATGCTATCGCCGGCGAAGCCGGCGATAGCATCTTGCAAAGAAAACAGATTATGCGCAAAGCACTTGATATCAACCTCTCCAACCGCCAGGTGACCGCCCGCCAAATCGACGGCCTCGATGTCGTCAAGTCGGGGCGTTGGCTGATCGCCAGGACCCTGCTCGATGCGGGCGTGGCGACGGTCGATCCACTCTCGCCGGCCAACAAGCTGCTGTTCTCGGCCGGCCCCTTTGCGGGCACGACGTTCTCAAATGCCAATCGGACCAGTGTCGGCTGCAAGAGCCCGCTCACCGGCGGGATCAAAGAAGCCAACGGCGGCGGCACCTTTGGCTATGCCATGGGCCAGCTTGCCATCTCCCATTTCACCCTGCATGAGGCCTCGGCCGATTGGGTGGTCATCCACTTCAGGAAGGATGGCGCCATCGACTTCGACGACGCGACGCCGTATCTCGGCAAAGGCAACTTCGCGGTCGGCGACGCGCTTTTTGCCAAATACGGCAAGAAGATCGCCTTTGCGTTGTGCGGCCCGGTCGGCGAGTATCAGGGTCTGCTGGGCGGAATCGCCTTCACCGACATCGACGGCCGCCCCTCGCGCCTGGCCGCCCGGGGCGGGGTGGGGGCGGTGATGGGCAGCAAGAAGGTCAAGGCGATCGTCGTCGACACCGACAAAGTCCCCCAGTTCCACGACCCCAAGGGCGTGCGCGATTCGGTCAAGACCTACTCGGAGAAACTCCGGGCCGACGACGTGATCATGAAGTTCTACAACGCGGTCGGCACGATGGGCATGGCCGACTTCCAGAACTACATCGGCGGGTTGCCAATCCGCAACTTCACCGGCGGCCAGCTCGTCGACACGACCAAGGGCGAACCGTTCAAGATGGGCGGCGACTACATCGGCCCGCTCAACACCTCGCGCGGCGGGGACCAGACCCATGCTTGTATGCCTGGCTGTGTCATTCAATGCAGCAACGTGTATTTCGACGCCAAGGGCAAGGAAGTCGCCTCGCCCATCGAGTATGAGACCCTCGGTTTGCTCGGGACCAACTGCGGGATCAGCGATCCGGACCATCTGGCTGCCCTGAACTACATTGCCAACGATCTGGGGGTTGACACCATCGAGACCGGCGCGACGCTGGGTGTGCTGATGCAGGCTGGTCTGGCCGAATTCGGCGACGTCGACTTCATGACCAAGGCCCTGGCCGAGATGGGGACCGGCACGCCCAACGGCAAGATCTGGGCGGCTGGCACGGCCCGCGTCGGCGCGCACTACAAGGTCGATCGCGTGCCGGTGATCAAGAAGCAGGCCATCAGCGCCTACGACCCGCGGGTGGTCGAGGTCACCGGGCTGTCGATGATGGCGACCGCGATGGGCGCCGACCACACGGTCGGCAACCTGCCCCGGCTCAAGAGCCGGGCGATGCCACTCGAGCAGCTCCTCCCGCTCAGCCTGGAGGACCAGATCAAGACCGCCGCCACCGATTCGCTCGGCCTGTGTATCTTCGGGCGCACGGTCACGACGACGAACCTCGAGTTCATCATGGCGACGATCAATGCCGCCTGCGGCACGTCCCTGACCAAGGACGACTTCTTTATCCTCGGGCGCGAAGCGCTGAAGCTCGAGCACGCGTTCAACACGGCAGCGGGCTTCACCACCGCCGACGACGAGCTGCCGAAGTTCTTCTACGATGAGCCGCTGCCCCCGACCGGCCAGACCGCCCGCTTCCACGCGGCCGATGTCAGCACGATGTACGCCTCGCTGTAGGTTATTTTGAGCACGACATGCC
>JAGOCU010000032.1:6428-13286 GCA_017998555.1 Thermoflexales bacterium | reverse complement strand
CGTCGTCGAAGTAGATCCGGTAGAAAGGCAGGATCGGCACGATCTTGACATAGCGCGATGTCGCCGGCCCGCCGCTCACCCCCGACGTGATGCGGGCGTCGGGACGGAGTGTCTCGGCCGGAAAGTCGGGTTCGGACAGGCATGGCGACCCGCGCTCAAGCGCGAAGAGCTCCTCGATGAAGTGCGGCACCGTGATGACGGTCGGTCCCATGTCAAAGGTGAAGCCGTCCACGACCTTGGTGTAGGCCCGCCCCCCGGGACCATCCAGTTTCTCCAGGATCGTGGTGTCGATCCCCAGGCTTTGCAAGCGGATGCCGAGAGACAGACCGCCAAAGCCTGAGCCGATGATGATGGCGCGGGGCGCTGGTTTTGGGGCATTCATGGGTGGCGGGCGACGGTCAGGGCGGTGCATTGGCAATTTGACAAGAGGGCGTGACTGTATACAATGTCAATTAACACATGCTGAGCCTGGAGGCGTTGAAGATACCCCTGCTGGCCTCGTTCGAAATGATCCAACCCGGGTTGGAACATGAGCACGCGCGCTGATCGCCGCGTGCTTTTATGTTGCCGCAAGTGGGCGACGACCCATACATAAGGAGTAATTCACATGATTGATTCAAGCTACATTGGCAAGGTCGAAAAGGCGCACCGCTATGCCGAGGAAAAGGAACGCTTCACATTTCTGAACCTTCAGGTGATGGTGCGCGGGGACAACGGCGAGTACGTCGTGACCTTTGACCACGGCCAGTGGCACTGCAACTCCGAGTATTTCAAGAGCCATGGTTTCGACAGCCACACGATGGCGGTCGAGAAGCTGCTGGGCGAAATGTTGTTCAAGGGCGAAAAGCCCGCCGCGAGCTAACCCCTCCCGCACGATTTTCGGGCGCTGCCGGGCCACTGCCGTTTGCCCTGGCATCAGGCGTTCCTTGTCAACTTCTCACCGGGGTCTGCTACTATCGCCCCGGTGATTATTGGCAGTGGATCGAAACGGCGCCGCAATCGCAACTCCGGGGCGGGGTGGTTGCTGTTGCTTGTTTTGGGCGCGCTGATCGCCGGCGGGTATCTGCTTGTGCAGTCGCGGCTGGGCAATGGTCTCGCATTCCTGCCCGCTGCCGCGACCCCGGCACCCTTGCCGACCCCCACCCGGAGCGTCGACAGCTTCGTGAGCGAGGCTGAGGCGGTCCGCAATGGCGGCGATTTTCGCAAAGCCATCAATATCTACGAACAGGCCCTGCGCCGGCGTCCCAATGATGCCGGTTTGCAGTTCCAAATCGTACGGTTGCTGGTGTTCACCGGGCAGGCGGCCAAAGCTGAACCGCGGGCCGCGCGGGCTGCCCAAACGGATCCAACCAGCGCGCTTCTGAAGGCAGCGTTGTGCCTGGCTCAGGACTGGCTTGACAAGGTGAAGGAAGCGGTGGCCACTTGCCGCGAAGCGGTCGCTCTGGATCCCAACAACTCCTTCGTCCAGGCCTATTACGCGGAGGCGCTGGCCGATGCCGGCAATTATCGGGATGCGCTCGCCGCCGCCCGGCTGGCCATCGACCTCGATCCGCTGAACGCCGACGCGCATCGAAACCTGGGCTATGCCTACGAGCTCGCCACCAACTACAGTCAGGCGGTCGTCTATTACCAGCGGGCTCTGGACATCAATCCCAATCTGCCGCACGTGCTCCTCGCGATGGGCCGCACCTACTCCGCTCTGGGCCAGGGTCCCAAGGCCATTTTCTATTTCGACCAGGCCACCTTGATGGATCCGCTCTACGCTGAAGCCTGGGAGCGCAAGGGCGCCACCCACATCGCGTTGCTCGAGTCTGAAAAGGCGGTTGAGGCGCTCAACAAATCGATTGAGCTGGATCCGGGCCGATACACCGCTTTTGCCAAGCGTGGCGAGGCAAACTTCTACATCCGGCTCTACGAACGCGCCATCGCGGATTACACCCGCGCCATCACGACTGCCCAGACGATCAGCCAGACGATCACGCCGAATGACTACATCTTCCTGGGTTTCTCCTACTTCAATGTCAGCCCTGATCAGTGTCCGCAGGCCATTGAGGCCTGGCGCAAGGCGCTGTCGATGGCCCCCGAGAGCGAATATGTCGTGGAATATGTCGATTCGGGGTTGCGCAAGTGCAAGGTGAAGAAGTGACCCTGGTTGGGCTGCGGTCTTCCGTTGCGCCGCTTCTGTCGGCGCGGCCGGGTGATGCGGTTGCCGCGTACTATGCGCTTGAACACGATGCGAGGCGGGTGCGGCTGTTTGTCGAACCGGCCGCCGGTCCTCCTCGCGCGTTTGCGGCGGTTTGCCAGACCGGTCTCGATCTTTTCCGACCCCTGATCGTGATGCGCGGCGAAGGCGAGCTGTTGCGACGGGCCCTGGCCCAGGCGTTGGGGCCCGGGCGGCCCTACCTGTTCAGCGCGCCGATGGCTGCCCGCGACGATATCCTCGCCGTGGCGACGGTCGGTTCCGCCCAGGCCCATGCGGTCTTTGTTCTGGAGGCCGGCGCGCTCACGCCCGTCATGAACGTTTTGACGATCGTCAGCCGGACGCCGGATGGCCAGATCCGGGCGGTGATTCGCGGTCGCGATGGTGACGCCGTCGCGGAAGCGGGGACATCCTGGCTGGGGAAGGGCTATGCCGAGGTGTATGTGCGGGTGCGCGCGGGCGCCCGCGGCCGCGGGCTGGGAAAATCGGTCGTCTCGGCAGTCTGCGTTGAAGCGCAAGCCCTGGGTCGCGCGCCCATTTTTGTCACAGCGCTGGATAATGCGTCCGCGCAGAGCCTGGCCCGGCGACTGGGTTTTCGGGATACTGGGGCCATAGAGTGGAGCGGGTCGCTGTCCCGCATCGCCGCATAGTTCAAGGAGCCGCCGGCCGGCGGTTCGAACACAAAAAACCAACACAAAAAGAGGAGAGATACCGTGTCGAAGAGAAGAGAACTCGAGCTTCAACGCCAGGCCGGACAACGGCGGCAGAACATGATGGTCATGGGGATTGTGCTTGCGGTGACCGTGGTGCTGATTGGCGGCGCGCTGGTGCTCAATCAGGCCAACCCGCCCGCCAATACGCCGGCCGCCGCAGCATCGCTGCCCTCGGCCAGTTTGGGCCTGTCCGCCAAACCCAGCCCGCCCAATGCCGAAAAGGGCGGCCGCGCCTGGGGGCCGGTCGACGCGCCGATCAAGATCGTGGAGTTCATCGACTACCAGTGCCCGGCCTGCGGTCAGTATGCCAAGACGTATGACAAGCCCGTTATCGATGCCTTTGCCGCGACGGGCAAGGTGCGTTGGGAATACGCCACGCTGAACTTCATCGATTCGTTTCAGCCCGGTTCGCAGGAATCCCGCGACGCTGCCGCGGCGAGTTGGTGCGCGACCGATCAGGACAAGTTCTGGCAGATGCATTACGCCATATTCGACAAGCAGACCGGTGAAAATCGGGGAGGATTCGCGCGCCCCCGGTTGAAGGAAATGGCCCGGGCGATTGGCCTGAACGGCGACACCTTTGACGCCTGTCTGGACAGCAACAAATACGCCACCAAGGTCGATGAGAGCAGCACGGTGGCCCGGGAAAAGAACATCTCCTCGACCCCGTCCTTTGTGGTGAACGGCAAGGTCTATCCGGGGTTCCAAAGCGTCACTGACTTCCGGCGGATCTTCTCCGAAATCGCGCCGGGGATCGTGCCCTAGAAGTCACCCGAAACATGAGGGGGTGAGATTACAGGACCCGCGCTTCGCGCGGGGATTGCGATCTCGCCCCCGATCTTTGGACCGTTTCCAGGCACTCCGGCCGAAAAAAGAAGCAACCCCGCCCAGGCTTGCGCCGGGGCGAGGCCGCTTCCCTCGTTGGGGGACGGACTGCACAGTAACTGCAGGCGTCGTTACAACACCCGGCCTGGGGGAAGACCGGATATTGCCTCGGTGCGCGCTCGGATCTTCTCCGAGATGGTTCGACGGAGTCGATGTGTTTCGTTGAAGCTGCGACGATCTGCGATGTTCGTTGTTGCTTGCACCTGAGACCATAGTCGTAACTCGCCGACATCTCTGCGCATTCCCGCCAAAATCTGCCATTTCCCCGCCCAAGCCGCCAATCTTCCGGCTGCGTCAGGCGGCCGCAGGTCAGGCGTTTGGCAGCGTCAGGTAACTCGGACTAGCATGGTCGGGTGATGAACATCTCACAATCGACTCCCGCAAGCCTTCCCCCGCAACCGCGGGGCCATCTGATCGCCCATCTCCTGGCCGGCGCGTTGGCCCTTGGCGCGCTTGGTTCATGGCTGCTTCAGGCCGACGGCTGGGGCATCGGATTCACCCTCTTTGTCGGCTTATGCGGCGCGGCGATTGTCATCATCTGGCGAGTTAATCGGGTTGCGCTGACCGGCGGCGGGCGCTGGCTGCTGGCGCCCCTCGGCTTTTTTGCCATCGCTTATGTTCTGCGCGATTCGGACGCCCTGCGCGCTCTGAACTTGCTCGCGATCGCCATCCTTCTGGCCTTGATCGTGTATCGGGCCCGGGCCGGCCAGATTCGCGTGGCGGGCATCAGTGATTACGTGGCGGCCGGACTGGCCGCCTCACTTGGGGCCGGCTACGGCGCGATCGTCCCGCTCGCAACAGGCGTGACGTGGCCCGGCGCCCGGCTCAATCGCACGCCCTTGCTCGTGCTGCGGGCGGCCCTGGGCGCGCTGATCGCCCTGCCGATGCTGCTCATCTTTGGCGCGCTCTTCGCCTCGGCCGACCCGGACTTTGGGGCGATGCTGTCCAGGCTGTTCAAGTGGGATCTGTCCGGACTGCTTCGGGATGCGGTCTGGTTCTCAATCATTGGTTGGATGGCGTTTGGCCTGCTCAAACAGCTCTTTGGCCGGCCATGGCCGGGCAGCAGCCTTGAGGACCGCTCCAATCTCAACCTGAAACCCATCTTCCAGGTTGGCGCCATCGAGGCCATCGTCGCGCTTGGCCTTTTCAACCTGATGTTCGGCGCCTTTGTCGCCTTCCAATTGCGTTATCTCTTCAGCCTGGTGCCGATCGGGCAGACGCCCGGGCTCGACGCGTATGCCGACTACGCCCGGCGGGGCTTCTTTGAACTTGTTGCGGTTGCGGCCCTGACCCTCCCCACGCTGCTGGCCGCGGATTGGCTGACCCGCCCGGAACGGGTGGGCTGGTTGCGGGCGCTCAGCCTGCTCCTCATCGGGCTGCTCTTCGTCATTATGGCGTCGGCCTTGCAGCGGATGAATCTCTATACCCAGGTGTATGGCTTGACCGAGCTGCGGATTTACACCACCGCCTTCATGCTCTGGCTGGCCGCCGTCTTTGTGTGGTACGCCGTCACGGTCGTGCGCGGCCGCCGGCCCCGGTTTGCCTTTGGCGCGCTCGTCGCCGGGCTGGCTGCCATCGTTGTTCTGACGGTCCTGAATCCCGATGCGCTGATCGTGCAGGTCAACGCCTCGCGCTCGCTCCTGGCTGCGCCCGTGGCCGCCCCAAAGGCCACCCCGGCCCCCAAGGCCGAAACGCCTGAAACCCGCAACGTGGAGGCGCGCAATCCGGAGCGCTCCTTTGACGCTTCGTATGCGGTGCGCCTGAGCGCCGACGCAGGGCCGGCCTTGATCACGGCCATGGCCACCCTTCCCGTCCGGGACGCGTGCTACATCCGCGATGCGCTGGTGGCGTCAGCGCGCGGCTGGGTGACTACGGACTGGCGCTCCTTCCACCTCGGCCGCTGGCAGGCCGTACGCGAAGTCGGATCCATGCCCGTGCTCGAGTGCCCACCCAAATAGGCCCGCGGCTCGTACAATCGCCGGCATGGCTTCATTGACTCAACCGAAACGCCCGCGCCGCGGGTTGCGGGCGCTGGTCGTCGGTCTGGCCGGACTGGGCGCGGTCTATGCCGCCTTTGCCCTCACTTCCCGGCCGGCCGCGCCACATCCCTGGTTTGCCCGCCGCCCGGGTGACCGGCGCATCCTGGTCTTTGCCCATCAGGGCGGCGAGGGGGTGTGGCCGAGCAACACGATGCTGGGCTTCGAACGCTCGGCGGCGCTCGGGGCCGAGGTCCTCGACACCGACATGCACCTCACCCGGGACGGCGCGCTGGTGTTGATGCATGATCAAACGGTTGATCGCACGACCAACGGGACCGGCGCCATCCGCGATCTGAGCCTGGCTGAGCTTCAGCGCCTGGATGCGGGGTATCGCTTCAGCCTGGATGAGGGCAAGACTTTTCCCTTTCGCGGTCAGGGCCATGTGGCGCCGACGCTCGAGTCGCTGTTTCAGCGCTGGCCCGACAAGCGCTTTGGGATTGAGATCAAACAAACCCCGGTCGAGATTGCCGGCCCTTTCTGCGCCCTCATCCGCAAATACGGGATGCAGGACAAGGTCCTGGTGAGCAGCTTCCGCCAGGAGAACATGAATGCGTTCCGGATCGCCTGCCCGGAGGTTGCGACCAGCGCCACCCAGGATGAAGTCACCCTCTTCTTTGCCCTGAACACGGTTGGGTTGACCTACGCCTACACCCCGAACTACCAGTCGCTGCAGGTCCCGGAAACGTTTGGCGGGCTGACCGTGCTGACGCCGCAATTCATGGCGGGGGCCCGCAACCGCGGTCTGGCCGTGCAGCCCTGGACGATCAACGATCCCGAGCAGATGGCGCGCGTCATCGCGCTCGGTGTCGATGGGATCAACACCGATTTTCCGCAGCGCCTGATCGAGATGCTGCCGCACTCCCCATAAAATACTTCCCGGAAACGAGATGCCCGGCTCCGCCGGGCATCTCGTTTCCGGAGGGCTTCCGAACAAATACACCATGCTGGACCTCGATCTTCCCAACACTTACGAGACCGTTGACCCGACCCGCATCCGCGACAGCATCGCCGATGTGCCGCG
>JAGOCU010000032.1:0-6328 GCA_017998555.1 Thermoflexales bacterium | reverse complement strand
GCTCCGCCGGGCATCTCGTTTCCGGAGGGCTTCCGAACAAATACACCATGCTGGACCTCGATCTTCCCAACACTTACGAGACCGTTGACCCGACCCGCATCCGCGACAGCATCGCCGATGTGCCGCGTCAGATGCGCGAGGCATACGCGGCCGCCCGGGCGCTAAAGGTGGACGGCCGGCCGATCCGCAGCCTGACCATCGCCGGGATGGGCGACTCGGCCATTGGGGCGGAGATCGCCCTGAGCGCATTTGCCGGCGCGCTCGGCGCGCCCGCAAGCGTCGTCCGCAGCTACGACCTGCCCGCGTGGGCGCGAGGCGGGGAGGATGTCGTGCTGGCGGTGTCGCATTCGGGCAACAGCGAGGAAGTCGTCGCCTGCTTTGAGGAGGCGGTCCGTCGCGGCTGCCGGGTTGTGGCGTTGTCCAACGGTGGGCGCATCGCCGCACGGGCGGCCGAACTCGGTCTGCCCATCGGGTCATGCGCGCCCGGCGGGCGATACTCGGCCACAACCGGTTTGGCCGGGCTGGGCGTCGCGGGCGCGCTCACGGCGCTGGGGCTGCTGCCTGATACGGCGGTGGATGCGGAAGAGGCCTGCGCCATCGTTGAGGGAGCCAATCGCATGCTGGGGCCCGCGGTGCCGGTGATGCGCAGCAGTTGCAAGCGCCTGGCCGGGCAGTTTATGACCCGCGTGCCGATCCTGTTGGCGGCCGGGCATCTTGCGCCGGTCGCGCGCTGGTGGAAGATCCAGATCAACAGCACGGCCAAGATGCTGGCTCTGTGGGAGGAGCTGCCCGAGTTCAACCACGGCGGGATGATGATTCTGGACACCCTGGGGGCAAAATGGCCCAACGTGATGGCGGTGAGCCTGCGCGCGGCCGATGAGCACCCGCGGGTGGCGTTGCGTCATGTGGCGACGGCGACCCTGATGCTCGAGGCGGGGATGAACATCGACAGCGTGCGCGCCCGGGGACAGTCGAAGCTGGCCCAGGCCTTCTCGCTGGTCGCCTATGGCGACTGGTGCGCCTATTACACCGCCATCATCGCCGGCATCGATCCGGCGATCTATGGGACGGTCCCGGCCATGGACCGGCTGAAAGACTTACTTGCCCAAGCAACATGAACAAAAAACACCTCCCCCGGCAGAGCCGGGGGAGGTGTTTTTCGATGATGCTGCCTAGACCTGGCGGAATTCGCCTTCGACCACGCCGTCGTCCTTCGGTTCGGGCGGGGCGGCCGCGTCAGATGGGCCGGCCTTGTAGACCGCGGCGCTGGCGGTCTGCAGCGTCTCGATCCCCTTCTGGATCCTGGCCAGGTCATCGGTCTTGATCGCATCACGCAAATCATTGATCTGCGCTTCGATCGCGCCGCGATCGGCGCCGCTGACCTTCTCGCCCAATTCCTTGAGCGACTTCTCGGCCGTGTAGATCGTGTTGTCGGCGGTGTTGCGCGCGTCGGCGACTTCCTTGCGGCGCGCGTCAGCGGTGGCATTGCGAGCCGCCTCCTGCACCATCCGCTCCACATCCTGTTTGTTGAGATTGGTGCTGGCCGTGATGCTGATCCGCTGTTCCTTGCCGGTGGCCTTGTCTTTGGCCGTGACGCTCAGAATGCCGTTCGCGTCGATATCAAAGGTGACCTCGACCTGGGGCAGGCCGCGCGGCGCGGGCGGGATGCCTTCGAGCCGGAACTGGCCGAGCAGCATGTTGTCGGCCGACATGGGCCGTTCGCCCTGGAAAACCTTGATGTCGACAGCGGTCTGAGTGTCCTCGGCGGTGCTGAAGATCTCGCTCTTGCGGACCGGCACGGTGGTGTTGCGCTCGATCAGCCGGGTCATGACCCCGCCCATGGTCTCGACGCCCAGGCTGAGCGGCGTGACGTCGAGGAGGACCACGTCCTTGACCTCGCCGCCGAGCACACCACCCTGAATCGCGGCGCCGATCGCGACGACTTCATCGGGGTTGACGCTCTTGTTGGGTTCCTTGCCGCCGGTCAGCTCGCGCACGACTTGCTGGGCCATCGGCATGCGGGTGGCGCCGCCGACGAGGACAACCTCGTGCAGGTCGCTGACTTTGAGGCCGGCGTCCTTCAGGGCCTGCTCGACGGGTCCCCGCAGCCGCTTCAGCAATCCCTCGCTCATCTGTTCGAAGCGGGCCCGGGAGAGCTTGAGCAGCAGGTGGCGCGGGCCGCTCGCGTCGGCGGTGACATAGGGCAGGTTGATCTCGGTCTCCAGGAGCGATGACAGCTCGATCTTGGCCTTCTCCGCCGCCTCGCGAATGCGTTGCAGCGCCTGACGATCCTGGCTCAGGTCAATGCCCTGTTCCTTCTTGAACTCCGCGACCAGCCAGTCCATGATGACGGCGTCCCAGTCGTCGCCACCCAGGTGGGTGTCGCCGCTGGTGGACTTGACTTCGACCACGCCATCGCCGACTTCGAGCACGGACACATCGAAGGTGCCGCCACCGAGGTCAAAGACCAGGATGACTTCGTTCTTGACCTTGTCCAGACCGTAGGCCAGGGCGGCCGCGGTCGGCTCGTTGATGATGCGCAGCACTTCGAGACCGGCGATCTGGCCGGCGTCCTTGGTGGCCTGGCGCTGCGAGTCGTTGAAGTAGGCGGGCACGGTGATGACCGCCTGGGTGACGGGTTCGCCCAGATAGGCCTCGGCATCGGTCTTCAGTTTCGCCAGGATCATGGCGCTGATTTCCTGGGGGGTGAAGACCTTGTTATTTGCGTTGGGCAGTTTCACCCGCGCGTCCCCGGCCTGGCCGGCAATCACCGCAAAGGGCATGCGCTTGCGCTCGGCCTCGACCTCATCGAACTTGCGGCCCATGAAGCGTTTGATCGAAAAAACCGTGTTCTCGGCGTTGACAACGCCCTGGCGCTTCGCGGGCTGGCCGACGATGCGCTCGCCGTTCTTGTTGAAGGCGACGACCGACGGGAGCAGGTTGCTGCCTTCGGCCGTGGCGATCACGGTCGGGCTCCCGCCTTCGAGCACCGCGACCACGCTGTTGGTTGTGCCCAGGTCAATTCCAATAATCTTGCTCATGAATGTCCTCCATCACGCATGCGGCCCAATACGGCGCCGCGTCCGTTCCTAAACTGGGTGTCAGTCTGGGCGTGGACTGTATGAGGAGTACTGGCGGGGGGATAGCGTTGTCTTGGAGGGATTCATTGACAAACCACCCCGGCCCTGCCGGGATGTTCGTCAATGAGAACGGAACTAGGGCGGCGACGGCGCGGCCGCCGAGGGCATGCGGAGTTGGCTGGCGGCCGTGACGCTGTAGCCGCAACCATACAACGCGGCGCCCGCGGCCGCCGACCAGGCCCCGGAGGTGGCGAGATAGGCGGAGATGCCAAGCAGGGACACGCCGGCCACGAGCTCAACCAGGGTGATCCAATCTGCCCGCAGGGCATAGCGTCCGCGGGTCGCTGCGTGGCTGCGCGCGCCGGCCTTGGGGGTGCGGGCGAATTCGCCGGCATGGGTGCCCAGCAGCCCGGCGATCAGGGCAAAGCTATTCGACAGGCTGAGCCCGATCCCGATCATGACGACGGCCGGCAGATCGCGCAGAAACACAAACGCCGAACGGCCCTGGGCCTGATGGGCGACAAACATCGACAAGAGCGGGAGCAGGCCAATGAGGCTGGCGGCGCTGATGGGGGCAGCCCCGGCGCCGCCGCTCAACAGCCCGAGCAATGGGCTCGTGATGGCGAGCACAAGAATCATGGGTTGGATGAAATAGCCGCTGATGTGGATGGTGCCAAGGATCTTGCGGTGCAGGGCGATGGGCGAGGCCCAGATCAGGGGAACCAGCTTGCGCACGCAGCGCGCGCTTCCGCGCGCCCAGCGGGCCTGTTGCAGCTTAAAGGCCAGCGTATCGCGCGGGATTTCGCTGGGCGAGGGCTGATCGGCGAAATAGACGCCCTTCCAGCCGCGCAGTTCGGCCCGATAGGACAGGTCGAGATCCTCGCTCAGGGTGTCGGATTGCCAGCCGCCCGCGTCGTCGATGCAGGCCCGGCGCCAGATGCCTCCCGAGCCGTTGAAGTTCATCAACAGGCCGGCCCCGGAGCGAGCCGGCTGCTCGATGACGAAGTGCATGTCGAGCATGATGGCCTGGGCGCGGGTCACGGGCCGCTCGTCTCGATTGAGGTAGGTCCAGCGGGTCTGGACAAAGCCGACCTTCGGATCTGCAAAGGCGCTGGCGGGCCCCGCCAGCAGACGGGTCAGAAAGTCGCGCTCGGGGATGAAATCGGCGTCAAAGATGGCGATGAACTCGCCGGTGGCGGTCGTCAGACCGTTGGCCAGGGCGCCGGCCTTGTAGCCCTCGCGATTCGGGCGGCGGATCAAGCTGATGTTGTGGCCGCGGGCGCGCGCGGCGTCGACGGCCCGTTGGGCGATGCCGGCGGTCTCGTCGCTCGAGTCGTCGAGGACCTGGATCTGTAACAGCTCGCGCGGGTAATCCAGGGCGCAGGCCGATGCGATCACGCGTTCGGTCACGTAGCGTTCGTTGTAAAGCGGGAGCTGGACGGTCACCGTTCGCGACGGGGCGGACACCGCGGGCGCGGGCGCGGGGTTCGCGCGGGCCAGGCGGCGACGGATCAGGCGCTGGCGCGCATACAGGACCAGGAGCAGGCCCTCATGCAGGGCATACGCGCCGAGCACCAGCGCGGCAAGGATGTTCAACGCGATCAGAACTGGCACGGAAAAGAAGCGGCGCGCCGCCGCGAGGCGGGCGCGCCGGAATGCAAACCGGTCATGCGGTCACTTACTCATTCTTGTCAAGGTCGTCGAGGTTGAGCTCGCCCAGGAAGTCCTTGAACGCGCCCAGGTCCTCGTCTTTGACCGACTCGTCTTCGTCATCGGGGATAACCCCGGCCTTGTCCATGACCTCATTCTCGACAAAGATCGGGCAGTCGGCTCGAACGGCGAGGGCGACGGCATCACTGGGGCGCGAATCGATGATGACTTCGCGCGCGCCGACCTTGAGAATGACTCGGGCGTAGAACACATCGTTCTTGAGCTCGCTGACGATGATGCGGTCGACCTTGCCGCCAAGCTCATCGACGATCTTCAGGGCGAGATCGTGGGTGAGGGGGCGGGGCGACTGCTGTTCCTGGAGGTGGATGGTGATGGCGTCGGCGACATACGGGTCGATCCAGATCGGGAGGTAACGATTGCTCTCGAGCTCCTTCAGGATGACGACGCGATGCTGCGACATCAGGCTCACTCGGATGCTTTCGATTTTTACTTCAACCATTGCCTCGTCCCTCCAACGCCCGCATGGGGTGTGTTTCGCGGGATTATAGCCGGGAGCATGGCAAAAGCGAGGGCCGGCGAGCCGGCCCTCGCTTTTGCCTAATGCAATCGCTTGCGAAACTCGGCCGCCAGGGCCGGGACGATTTGAAAGATATCGCCGACCAGGCCGAAGCGGGCGTACTTGAAGATGGGCGCCTCGGGGTCTTTGTTGATGGCGATGATGGTCTTGGAGGTCTTCATCCCGGCCAGGTGCTGGATGGCGCCTGAGATGCCGCAGGCGATGTAGAGGTCGGGCTGGACGGTCTTGCCGGTCTGGCCGACCTGGTGGGCGTAGGGGATCCAGCCGGCGTCGACGGCGGCCCGGCTGGCCCCGAGCGCCCCGCCGACGGCATCGGCCAGATCGCGGATGGGTTTGAAGCCATCCGGCCCGCCCACGGCCCGACCGCCCGAGACGACGACCCGCGCGTCGGTGAGGGAGATCTGGGCGGCGGCGGGCTCGAAGCCGACGATCTTTGTGCCGATGGCGTCCTCGGCCAGAGCGGCGGGCACGGAAACAATGTCGCCAGATGCGTCCGCCTTCTCGGCTGCGGCCGGGAAGAGCCGCTTGCGCACGCTGATGATGCGGGTGCCGGGCCCTGGCATCGTGACCTTTGAGATAACGTTGCCGGCGAGCGTTGGGCGCTGGGCGATGATGGCGCCGTTGGTGACGCTGAGGTCGGTGACATCGGCGGCGAGGGGCGCGCCGCAGCGGGCGGCCACCCAGGCGCTGAGCTCGAGCCCGCGCAGGCTGGCCCCGGCCACCAAGGCGGCCGGCGCATGGGCGGTGATCAGGCCGGCGACCAGGGCGCCGGCGGCCTCGAGCCGGAAGCCGGCCAGGCTGACGTCCTCGGTGGCGTAGACGCTGGCCGCGCCGTGGCGCAGAGCGGCCTCGGCCAGGGCGCGGGTGCCGGGTCCGGCCACGATGGCGCGGACCGCGCCGCCCGTCCCGGCGGCGAGGGTGGCGGCGGCGGTCATCGCCTCCCAGGAAATCGCGTCGGCCTGCGCGTCGGTGTGTTCAATCCAGACGAAGATGTCGTTGC
>JAGOCU010000326.1 GCA_017998555.1 Thermoflexales bacterium | reverse complement strand
CCCAGGCCATCCTCGCCCGTAACTTGACCCGCCGCTTCGGCAGCTTTGTCGCCGTCGACGATGTGTCGTTCGAGGTGGGGCAGGGCGAGATCGTCGGATACCTGGGCCCGAACGGGAGCGGCAAGACTACAACCATTCGGATGTTGCTCGGCCTATTGCGCCCGGACGCGGGCAGCGCGACGGTGCTGGGCTGGGATATCGCCCGCCAGCCCGAGCGTATTCGGGCGGCCTGCGGCTATATGTCGCAGAAGTTCGCCATCTACGACGACCTGACCGTGGGCGAGAACCTGAACTTCTATGCCGGCGCGTATGGCGTGGGCCGGAAGGATCGGACCGCCACGCTCGCGCGGGTTGGGCTGCTCGGGCATGAGCGCGAGCGCACGAAGACCCTATCGACGGGCTGGCGGCAGCGCCTCGCCCTGGCCATCGCGATCGGGCACCGGCCGCGGCTGCTCTTTCTGGACGAGCCCACCAGCGGCGTCGATCCAATCGCCCGCCGGTCGTTTTGGGATCTGATCTACGACCTGGCGGCCGAGGGGGTGACGGTGATGGTGACCACCCACTACATGGACGAGGCCGAGTATTGCGGGCGGGTGGGGATCATGCTGGCGGGAAAGCTGCTTGCGTTTGACACGCCCGCCGCGCTCAAGCGCGATCGCGTCCAGGGCGAGGTGTGGGAGGTCGTCGCCCGGCCGGTGCTGCGGGCGCTGGATGCGTTGAAGGCCTCGCCGGTGGCGCTCCGCGTGACCCTGGCCGGCGACCATCTGCGGGTGCTCGTCCCGGCCGGGGCGGGCGACGCGCCGATCCGGGCGGCGCTCGCGGCGGGCGGGCTGGCCGTCGAGTCGGCCGACCGAGTCGAGCCGACCCTGGAGGATGTGTTTCTGGCGCTGGGGCGGTGAACCGCCTGGGATCAGCTTGTGTTTCCGAATGTTGGCGTGGCCCGCCGGCGCCTCAAAGGCGCCGGCTGAAAGGACGAAGGCCTCAGGCCTGTCTTTTCCGCCGTTTCTGGCGCCGGGCGTCGCATTCGTGAGACCGCGCCTGGAGCGGTCCGTACAATAGTCCAACGGAGGACTCATGTTTGGCATTCAATTCATCAAAGTCGAGCCTACTGATTTCGTACTACAGTTCAAGGGCGGCAAGATCGTCCGAGAAGGCGCCGGACTGTCCTTCTTCTACTATGCGCCCACCAGCTCACTGGTCCGAATTCCGATGGGAAGTGTTGATGTCCCGTTCATCTTCGAGGAAGTGACCGCCGACTTCCAAACGGTCACGGTGCAGGGACAGCTCACGTATCGCGTCGCGGATCCGCGCAAGCTGGCCCAACTGATGAACTTCACCGTCCTGGCCGGTGGACGATCGTATGCGTCTGACGATCCGGGAAAACTGCCGTTGCGGCTCATCAACACGACCCAGGTGTTGACCCGTGCGTCGCTGAAGGCGCTGTCGCTGCGCGCAGCGCTTGGGCAATCGGACGCGCTTGTCGCTGCCCTGCGCGAGGATTTGAGAAAAGCGGAAGTCATCGGGTCGCTTGGGATCGAGGTGCTCGCGTTGTCAATCCTTGCGATCAAGCCCACTCCCGAAACGGCCCGCGCCCTCGAAGCATCGGCACGTGAGCAGATCCTCCGCGAGGCCGATGAGGCCGTCTACGCGCGTCGGAATGCGGCGGTCGAGCAGGAACGGGCGATCAAGGAGAACGAGCTCAACACCGAAGTCGCGGTGGAGAACAAGAAGCGCCAGATCAAGGAAACGCAAATGGACGCGGAGAAATCCGTTCAGCAGAAGCAACACGAGATCCGTGAGGCGGAGATGACGGCCAAGATCGCGCTCGAGACGCAGAATAGGGACCTGGTGGCGCTGGCGACCGTCAATGCTCGCGACGAGGCGGACGTCAAGGCCTATGCCATGGCCGGCGTCATGAAAGCGCTGTCGCAAGCCGATCCCAAGAGCTTGCAGGCGCTCGTCAGCACCGGCATGGCGCCGGGGCAACTCATCGCGCTTGCGTTCAAGGAATTGGCGGAAAACGCGGGCAAGATCGGCGAGCTCAACATCTCGTCGGAGTTGCTGAGTGAGCTGCTCTCGCGCAAAGCGTCGAAGTAATGGATCGGCTGACTGAGAACAAACTCGTCCTGATCACCCGCCGCACCAGGCTGGACGACCTGATCTCGCGATTTAACACGATTGATCAGGCGAAGTTCTATGTGGAGCACCTCGGCGCGGATTTTTCGGACTACCGGATCGAGGATGAGACATACAAAAACGCAGTTCAGGTGACAGCGCGCACCTTGGAGCGCCTGGGCCGTCTCCAAGTCATCGATCGCGCCTTTGTGCCGAACTTCATCTTCGGGCCGGAAGATACGGTGATCGCGCTGGGACAGGATGGCCTGGTCGCCAACGTGCTGAAGTACTTGGACGGCCAGAAGCTGCTCGGGGTGAATCCCGACCCGGCGCGATGGGAAGGGGTGTTGCTGCCGTTTCAGGTGGGGCACCTTTTTAAGGTGCTGCCGGAGGTGTTCGCCGGGCAACGCGCGATACGATCCATCACGATGGCTGAAGCGCGGCTCAATACGGGCGAGATTCTGCGCGGCGTGAACGACATCTTTGTCGGCCCGCGCACCCACACATCGGCGCGCTATTCCATTCGTTTGGGCGATCGTATTGAGAATCAGTCATCGAGCGGCATCATCGTCTCGACCGGGCTTGGGTCCACCGGCTGGCTGCGCAGCGTGATCGCCGGCGCAACCGGGATTGCCGCATCGCTGAGCGGACGCCCGGTCCAGCCTGCTGACGCGGGTGCCCCAAACTGGGAAGCTGAACAGCTCGTCTTCTCAGTCCGCGAGCCCTGGCCCAGCAAGACGTCCTCGGCCGGCATTGTCTATGGCAGGATCACGCCTGCGAAGCCGCTGAGGCTGGTGTCACAGATGCCCGAGCATGGCGTCATCTTCAGCGACGGCATCGAGGCTGACTATCTGCAGTTCAACTCGGGTACGCAGGCGACGATTTCCTTGTCGGCGCGCAAGGGGCGCCTAGTGACCTAGCTTAGCGTCTTTGGCAATCACCATGAGAATTGACCAACGCCCTGAACGACTTGTGAATCCAGCGCAATTCACTCATTACCCCCAGCGGACTTTTCGTACCCCGCTGGAGTCGCTGCCGAAGTTCACGGCCGGTCTTCTGTCGGGACAACCATCCTTAGCGTCGGCTACGGTCTTGGTTGAGGGTGTCGTTTTTGTGCCAAGGCACCTACACGGGCTTATGGCAAGGAATCGCTTGTCTGGTCGTTGCACGCCCGGCCTGACGATAACGGCGATTGGCGCAAAGGAATGCGCTTCGCTTCTCCGGGCTTGCTTGGGAGACTGGGTGGACTTCTACTACTTGCCCGAACCCAGCCGGTTCGCGCTCTTTGCCGATCATGATGAGTACACAACGGTGTTTTCGGATGAGACTGAGATTCTGGTTCAAATCTCGACCGAAATGGCTCGATCCGGTTTTGAAGAGATCACCGACTATGTGAGGCCAACTCGAAGATAAAGAGCGCACACCCACAACCGGGTTGGCAAATTGCCTGCAAG
>JAGOCU010000325.1:2180-3573 GCA_017998555.1 Thermoflexales bacterium | reverse complement strand
TCGCGGCCTCGATGACCGCGAACTCGGGCTGATCCTCACGAAAGACCAGGTCGCCAAGATCGCGCCAACGCCTTGACTCGGCCAGGTTGAATCCATTTTCGGCGGTGAGATTGGCCGAGCCGCAATGCAGCCGCTCGCGGATATGGGCTGGCCCGAGGGCAGGTCCACGGCGAAACGAGGAGTTCTTGTCCAAAGGCACGCCGATCACGGCGACATCTCCCGGCTGAAGCTCCGCTATCAGTCCTTGGTCCTGCATCACCCCTCCGTATTCGGATCAGCCGGCGCCCAGGCCTGCAGCTCGATCATGTTGTCCTCGGGATCGGTGACGTAGCACCAGGTCACCCGCGCGCCGGTGGCGGTCTGGAGGGTGACGACCTCGCCGATCGCCCGCCCACCAGCTTCGAGCGTCACCTGGCGCGCCTGGTCAACATCATTCACTTCAAAAGCAATGTGCCCGAAACCCGGGCGATTGACGGCGGTCATGGCGCGCTCAACCATCGGCGCATAACTGTAGATTTCGAGTGTCGGACCTGACTCGCCCCAGCCAGGCAGACGCAAGTGAAGGCCGGTCAGATGGGCGCCGATCAGGCCGGTCCCGGCATCCAGAGCCGCGCTTTGGTAATCGCGCTCGGGCGGGACGGGGACGCACCCGAAGACGTTCTGATAGAACGAAGCCAGCGCGCGCCAATCCTTGGCGATGAGGTTGGTATGGACGTAGCGGGCGTGGATCGGCTTCATGTAGAACCTGTTTTCTGGGGGCGATATCCTCCGGCTCCGCCTGGGGATATCGTCTCCACATCGGAATGCGTTCAGGCTTTCAGCGCAGCATCGATTTCATCAAGATGCGCGTCACGATGGAGGCCGCGCTGCACCCAGCGCGGGTTTCCGGTGAAGATCATCTCGAGCAGATGGGGTGAAAGCGTTTCCAGACGCTGGTCGAGCGCCTCGGAAGTCTCGATGGCAATCCGGACGGCCGCGCGCGGAGGGAGGGCCGCCCAGAACGGCAACGCCAAATCATTGACAGAGACGTCGATGATGGGGAAAGCGCCCGCCCCGCCGCGTTCAGCAAGATCCACCAGATGAAGGACGCGCCGATCCCAGAAGGCGAGATGGGCGAGCGCGATGGCGACGGTCCAGTGCTCGCCAACGGGATGGCCCAGTTCATCGTCGCTCAGGCCAGCGGCGAGGGCGCGCAGGCGGGCGGTGGACGCGCGGTTGGAAGCGATGTAGGTTGGATCAACGGTCATGAATTACCCTCTCGACTCGATAACGAGCCGCCTGCCCGCGAAGTCAATCAAGGAAGCCTCAACGCCGCCCGGTACACCGCCGCAGTCTCCCGCGCGGCGCGGGCCCAGGTGAAGCGCGCGGCCTGGGCGAGACCACGCCGCGCCAG
>JAGOCU010000325.1:0-2080 GCA_017998555.1 Thermoflexales bacterium | reverse complement strand
GGCTCGAGGCGATGATGGGCGGGGGTGATGACACGATACGTCGCCACGCCCGGCGGCAGCCAGGCGGTGTCCTGGTCGCGCCGATCAAGCAACAGGGCCAGGTCAAAGTCACGCTCGGGCAACTCGGACAAGGCGATGATCAACCCGCGGGTATATTGCGAGATGCCCGCCCGCCGATACTGCATCAGACGGCAATCGATGGCGACCGTCGGCCGGTCCATCTAGAACATCACCGCCCGTTCATGCTTCAGCAACCATTCCTTCGCAGCCAAACCCGCCCGGTAGCCGGTCAGCCGCCCGCGCGTGCTCAGCACCCGATGACAGGGCACGATGATGAGGACCGGGTTTGCCGCATTTGCGCGCCCGACCGCGCGCGGGGCCGTGGGCGCATGGATGCGCCGGGCGAGCTCGGCGTAGCTGGTCGTGGCCCCGAATTCAACCGCCTGGATCTCGGTCCAAACCGCGCGCTGAAAATGGGTCCCATCCAACGACACCGGCACGTCGAAGACTCGGCGTTTGCCGGCAAAGTATTCGCGCAGTTGCCGTCGCGCGACGGTCGCCGCGCCGCCCGCACGCAGTGCCGCCTGGGTGTCCGGTGGAACGACATTGACGGCCGTCACCGCATCCCGCGTGCCCTCAATGAGCAAGCGTCCGATCGGCGTATCCATGGTGACCTGAAACATAATGCGTCAAACCGTCCACACCTGCCCGCCGCGCTGAATCCTGTGCGACGACCTGCCGGAAATTATAGCGTCGCTGGCTCCTTCGAAGACCGAGTTATCCCCAAAGCCTCCTCCTTATCCCCAGAAAGGTATGCACTTGTCCACAAAACAGAATTGTTATGTAAGGCGAAGTCTCGATTATTGTCAAATTTAGGCCACGATTCAGATAATCTTAACGCCACCTGTAGCGCTCCGTCCGCATACTTCGCCATATGTGGCGGTGTGATTTAGGCATCGGCGCGGTCTTGGCATAACAATATGGGGACGCAACGGTGGCACAAGATGTGGATAACGACCTGGTTGGCTTCGCGTAGCGCGCGTGCGCAACTGGCCTCGGCCCTGCGCCGTTGGTGGCGGCATGACTTTCCCCGCCTGGCGCTGGGTGTATTGCTCCTGACCACACTGCGATTTGATGTTCCGCAGAGCTCCGATCGTGGCGCCATGTTGGACCGGCTGCTGGCCGGTCAGTCATTCGACTTTGTCGCCTGGATCGCCGACGCCGTGGCCGGCAAACTCGGGCACGAGCTGATCGCCCCGCAGGTGGGCATGTCCGAGACCGCGCGCATCGAGTTTGTCCGCGACTATGTGCGCCGAATTTCTGCCCTCAAACGCCTCGATACGGACATCAATCGTCTGTATGTCGATCCGAAGACGCCCGATCCGGCCCTGGCCTCGGCGGATATGCGAGCGCAACGCGATCGGGCTCGGGCGGATCTCGTCGCGCGCCAGGAGCTGGCCGAGTCCATCCTCCAGGAGCAGATCGAGGGTGCGCTGCGCGACGAGGAGTTTGCGCTGGGCGGCCAGGTCATGCCGCCGTTGCGTTTCAAGATGACCCAGCTTCCGCATGTCCTGATCGTTTCGCGTCGCGATCGCATTGAACGAATCGATCAGCGCGAACTGCAGGTCGGGCTTACCGTCGATCAGTTTGACAGCATCGAGCGCAGCACCGAGAAACGCTTCAACATCTCGTCGTTCGTGACCGCGATCGGCGGATTGGGGGCGTACCCGACGATGCTGCCTGAGACTCCGTCCCTGCCCTTCATCATCGACACGGCCGCGCACGAGTGGGTCCACAATTACCTGCTTTTCCGCCTTGCCCCGGTTGCGGTCAACTATGGCGACGATCCCGTATCCCGGATCATCAACGAGACGACCGCGGTGATCGTGCAGCGTGAGATTGGCGCGCAGGTCTTAAAACGTTTCTATCCCGAGGCCGCGCGCGACATCGACATGGGCGGCGCCCAGGCCGGGCTGGCCGCGGATCTTGCGCCCCAACCCGCGCCCTTCGATTTCAACGCCGCCATGCGCGAAACGCGCCTGCGGGCCGATGAGCTGCTGGCCGCGGGCCAGATAGATGA
>JAGOCU010000324.1 GCA_017998555.1 Thermoflexales bacterium | reverse complement strand
CCCGGCATGAAGTAGTACGGCACGTCGATGGCCCCGACCTGGGTCAGCGTGTAGCGTCCGCGCAGGGTCGCCAGGCTGGCTTGCAGCTCGTTGCTCTCATCGACGGCGTATACCGGTTTGCCCTCCGCCCGCAAGGCCCCAACAAAGCGCAGCAGTTGCTCGGGCGTCCAGGTCGCCGGGCGAAAAGTGAGCCGGCCGGTATACAAATCGATCGCCCCGCTGTTGAGCGAGCAAGCGATGACGGACTCGGCCGGCGTAAGCGACTCCAGCGTTTCGAACGACGCCCGCTGCGCGCTCACCAGATAGCCAAACGCGCTGAACCCGCGCGTCATCGGGAGCTGGAAGGTCTCGATGCTGCGGTAGCCCAGGCCGAATGCCAGGGCAAATACGACCCCAAACACAGCCAGCCCGCGCCGGACCATCCACACAGATGTGTCACGGCGGTAGGACACGAGCGCTTCGATCAACCGGACCGCCCCGTAGCCGGCCAGGATTGCCCCGATCGGAAAGATCGACAGCAGGTCGCGTTGGCGCAGATAAGCATAGGCGAGGTGAAAGACGAAGACCGGCAGGGCGAACAGCGCCAGCACGGCCGCCCATCGCCTGCGCGTTCGCGTCAGCGCCCACCCCCCGATCGCGACCAGGGGCGCGATGAGTCCAAACTCGCGATACCATCCCAGATCGATCAGGATCCGAATGAGCGTGGCGGGCATGCCGGCCAGCGAAAAATGCTGCAGTTCGTCCGACCCGGTTGTAAACGGTCCGCCAAACGCCCAGGCGTGATAGGCCAGCACGGGCAGCGCCGCGCCCAGCGCGCCCGCCGCGGCCAGTCCGATCCGGATCGCCCGCTCGCGGCGCGACGCCTCCGGAGCCAGCCACAACCCAAGCGCAATGGCCGGCGCGATCAGGACCTGGGTGTAGCGCACGTCAAAGGCGCACCCGATCAGGATCCCCGCCGCCAGAGCCAGTCCGCGCCGCCCGCGCCGCGGCGACAACAGCGCCAGCAACAGTGCCCCAAGCGACAGCGCCTGCGATCCGATGTCGGCCATGGGAATGAGCTGCCACTCCACCTGCTGATACGAGGTCGCGGTCAACGCCACGGCCAGCCCGGCGACCGCCCAGCCGCGCGGGCCGCCGCCCGCCACTCGAAAGGCCAATAACCCAACCAGGACCAGCGCCAGCGCTGCCAGCCCCGGGGTGACCGCGTACAGCCCGGCCTCGCCGAGCAGGGCATACGCCGCGCCGGTGAAGACCGCATAGCCTGGCGGCCAGACCGTCGGTGCCTCGCGCCGGATGTCCTGCGGTTCGCGATATCCGATGTGGGTGACGGGCTCGGAAGGAATCCCGAGTTCATACGTGATGCGGACCAGCGGAAAGGAATGGGCCACGGTCCCGCGCCGGGCCAGGTCGACTCCCATCTGGGCGTAGGCATACGGATCGCTGCCCGTCACGCCCCGGGTCGCCAGGGTCACCCCCAGCCAACCGCCCCAGGCCAGGCACCCGGCGATCAGGGCCAGGGCCGAGGCCTTTGCGAAAGGAAGCTCCAGCCTGCGGGCCAACATGCGCCAGGCTGCGGCGAGGGCAAGCCCGCAGGCCACCCACGTGGCCAGCGGTGCGTTCAGCAGCGACTCGAATGGTTGGGGCAGCGCTTCGGCCGCGGGTGCCCCGGCCAGTGTCGAGGCCAGTACCCGCGCCGCCAGCATGGCTTCGGCGGCGATGAACGGGGCGAGGGCGGCCAATCCGCGCCGGCCGCGCCGGGCGAAAAGACCAAGCCCGGTGACAAGACCCACGGCCGCAATCCCATAGGCGGCCGGCAAACGCATGTTGACAAAACAGGCCGCCATGCCCAATGCGTGGGCGAGCGTCCATAGGCCGGCAACATCCCAGCGCCACGCCACGGCCCGGGCGGGCTCGCCAAACCCGGCCGCTGCCACGGCATCGGCCAGCGCCCCGTCGCGCCAAGCCGCCCGCGCGGCGCCCAGCAGCACCGCGCCGCCCGAGAGCACTCCCGCGATCAGCCAGCCCAGCCGCCAGCCCAGCACCGGAATGGCGAAGAGCCGCCCGAGCGCAACGACCGCGATCAGCGCGCCCGCCGCGAGGTGCGGCCACATCCGCTTGCTTCGCCAGCGCGGCACGGCCAGTGGCGCAACGACCAGGGCCAAGCCAAGCAGCGCGACCAGCCACATCGCCGGCCCGGCGGCCTGGGCGGTGACGGCGCTGTCAGTCCAGTACGACAGGCGCAGGATGTTGTCGAGGCTCATGGCCGGTCAGCGGGCGAAGAGCACGGCCACCCGCGCGCTGGCCCAGCTTTGCTCATTGCCAGCCCGATCGCGCGCGCGCGCCCGGAACGTGTAGGTGTTGCCGGCCCGGGTCGGCACCCGCAGCGAGGTCGTGGTCTGCCATTCGGCCAGCGTCGTCCACGGCCCGCGGTTGATCCGCATCTGGATGTCATACGACCAGATCCCCGACACGCCGTCGTCGCCGCGCCCGTTGGGATCGAAGCCCTGCCAGGTGAGCCGGGCCACGTTCGTGCCGATTTGGGTCGCCCCCAGCCGGATGGTCGGCGGGGTGGTGTCCCGTTCGGTGATGATGAGCGGCTCGCTGGCGACCTGGCACTCGCCGCCGGGCTTCGCCCAACGAAAATTGGGCGCCGCGGGCAGATCGAACGCCCAGGCGCCGCTGGTCTGGGTGCGTTGGACGGCGCTGCCATCCGGGCGTGTCACCGTCGCGACGGCCAGGGCGGCCCCGAGATCGTAGCGCTGGGCGGTGTTGCCGGCGTTCCACAGCACCGTGACCTTGCCCAGGGGGGTGCCATAGAACGTGATCCGGCTGACCGCGCCGCCATTGGCCCACTCGCGAAACGCCCAGGTGTAGGTGACGGGCAGCTTTGTCGCCGCGACCTGGAAGGCGGTGAAGGACGGCCGCACCTGGCGCGCGTCGGTCCACAAGCCCCAGGGCTGGTCGCGGTCGCCGGCGTCATTGGCCCGCCAGTAGTAGTAGCGCTCCGCGCCGGCGTAGAGCGCATAGGCGTAGTTCTGAATGAGAAATGAGGATTGTTCGTTGGGTAGGGCGTAGCCGGGATTGGGCGACGGCCACACCCGGATGCCGCTCTCCGTCACCCACACCGGGTGCGGGCTTGTCATGTCGTCGACGTTCTTCTTCAGCGCGCCGATCAAATCGAATTGCTCGCAGATGCCGGCGTCGTAGACGTGAATGCCAAACACGTCGAAGAAGTGCTTCGAGCGGGCGCCCTCCGGGTCGGCCTTCAGGGCGGCCAGGATCTGCTGGACCCGTCCCCAGTTGTTGGCTTTGTAGACCCCGCCAAAGACGACCGTCGCGCCAGGGTCGTTGGCCTTGATGGCCTGATAGGTGACCTTGAGCAATCGCGCGAACTGGGCGGCGGTGCCGCCCCAGAACTCGATGTTGGGCTCGTTCCAGACTTCCCAGGCCCGCACATTGCCCCGGTAATGCCGGACGGTCGCGCCGACCCAGTTCGCCCAGACGTTGGCTGGATCATTCCACGGCCGGTCGAGGCCGCGCGGCACCCACCAGACCGGATGCGGCTGGGACGCATC
>JAGOCU010000323.1 GCA_017998555.1 Thermoflexales bacterium | reverse complement strand
CGGGCGGATAAAGAAGCCGCCCGCGCGCAAAAAATCTTCGAGCGCGAGACCGAACGCACGGCCCGGCGCGGCGCGAGTTGGAACTGGTCGTGGGATTCGCCACCGGCGCCTTCGGCAGCGCCTGTCCCGCCCGGGGCGCCCATACCGCCTCGCCGGCCCGCCAGCGCGGACGCGGGTGATCTGACGCCACCCCACGAGGCAGTCGGCGACGAGGAGCGCATGGTCATCCTGCGCATGGTCGAGCAGAAAAAGATAACGGTCGAACAGGCCGAACAATTGCTGCGCGCGCTGGACGGCTGATCCCGGCGGGCCAATCAATCAACATCATGCACGACCAACAGCGCAGCCACGTCCTGGAGATGATCGACCGCGGGGAGTTGACCGCCGCGGAAGGTTTGCGAATCCTGGAGGCCATGCAGCGCGAAGCCGCCGCTCTGGGCGCCGGGGCCGCCCCGGCGTCTGAGCCCCTGGCCGACCCGGCGCCGGAGGCAGCGACCTTGAATGACGCGGACATCCTCCCGCCGGCCGCGCCGGCTCCCGAAATTGGGCGTTCATTCCGTTATGCGTGGGTGGCGCTCACGGCAGCCGGGGCCGCCCTCGCCCTGATCTTCTCGGCGCTCTTTATCGGCCTGTGGATGACCGGCTGGTTTGGCGCGTTCCTGTCGGTGCTGTGTCTGAGCCCCCTGACCCTGCTGGGTGTTGTCATCGCGACGCTTGGCTTGCTCAGCGCGCGGGCGCCGTGGGCGCACATCCGAATCGAAACGGGCGAGGAGCGCTGGCCGCGCCGAATCCATCTGAGCGTGCCCCTCCCCCTGCGGCCCGTCGGCTGGCTCATCCGCAAGTTTGGGCGCTTCATTCCGGCCCTCCAGCGGACCGTCGTCGACGACGTGCTCTCAGCCCTGAGCCAGGCCGACTTCAAACGCGAACCGTTCATCGTCGACGTCCATGAGGGCGAAGGTGGCGAGCGCGTTCAAATCGTCGTGGGCTGATCGATGACACAGATCAACACCGCTTCCCCCGGCGCAACCGCCAGGCCGGTCCTCGTGATCGTGGCCCGTGTCATGGATGCGGCCGCCGGCGCGCTGCACGTGATTGCGGGCAGCCGCGCCGCGACGTTCGTGTCCATCGCCCTGGTGGTTGCGGGCGTCTTCGCCCTCGGCCTGCAGGAGACCGGGCGCGGCGACCTGCGGGTTTACGACACAGACATCTCCCGGATCTCGGCAAGCATGGGCGGACGATACGTCCGCATAACGGGACGCCTTGACACCACCAAGCCTTATCAGACCCGCCTGAATCTCGGGCCGATCGAGCTGCGGGGCGGCGAATGGGTCAGCCTGGTCGGCCTGGACAACCCCGACCGGGTTTGGGTGACGCGAAGCTCGCTTCCAGCCGGCG
Organism: Thermoflexales bacterium; assembly: GCA_017998555.1. Taxonomy (GTDB): domain Bacteria; phylum Chloroflexota; class Anaerolineae; order J036; family Brachytrichaceae; genus Brachythrix. The sequence goes on along the minus strand of JAGOCU010000323.1, from coordinate 2,195 downwards.
CAAGCGGCGCGCTGACGCTGGTCGGGCGCCTGACCCTGGGCGATGGCGCGGAACCCCCCATCTACCTCGAGGTGACGGCCCCGCCGGATGTCGAGACACGCGACCGCCTTGCCGCGATCGGCGGGATCGCAGCCCTGGCGGTCATTGCCGGGTATGTTGTCACGCTGTTTGCCCGACGGGCCGACTTCGCGCCGCGCCTGCCCGCGTTTGCCACCGCCGCCGGGGCCAATACGCCGGCCCATGTGTGGTTCGGCGAGGTCGTGCCGGGGACGGCCGCATCCACGGTGAGAAACGCGCCGATTCGAATCGCGTTGTCGCGGACCGAGGCCCGGATCTTTGGTCCGGGGTGGGAAACCGCGATCCGGCATGCCTTTTCGGTGTCGACGGCCACCCTTGCGACCCGATTCGGCGCCCTGCCCGGCCTGCGCATCGTATTTGAGGACGAACGGGGACTGACCCGCCGCGCGGTTCTGGCCTCGGCTACGGTCGCAATGCGCGACCAGCTCATCACAGCGCTCAACTTCATTGGACGTTAATCGCATGAACAACTCGCCTGCTTCAACCAACCAGAACGATGCGCGCTGGTTCCCACGATTCGTGATGATCTGGTCTGGCCAGGCCGCATCCCAGTTTGGCAGTCAACTTGCCCAGTTTGCGCTGGTCTGGTGGATCACCCAGACAACCCAGTCAGCGGTTGCGCTGACCACCGCGACGCTATTCGCGATTCTCCCGAGCGTGATGGTGATGCCATTCGCTGGCGCGCTGGTCGATCGGTGGAATCGGCGGCGGGTGATGCTGGCGACAGATTCGCTGAGCGCGGTCGTGGCCTTCGTTCTGGCCGGCCTGTTTGTCGCCGGTGAAGCCCAACTGTGGCACGTGTATGCCGCGATATTCGTCCGCTCAATCCTGGGCGCGTTCCAAATGCCCGCCATGCAGGCATCGACGTCGATGCTGGTTCCCGAGGCGCACCTCACCCGAGTCGGCGGAATGAACCAGATGCTGCAGGGGGCGATGGGGATTTTTGCGCCGGCTGGCGGCGCGCTGGTGCTGAGCATCGCGCCAATCTCAGCCGCCATGGGGATTGACGTCTTGACCGCCCTGATGGCCGTGCTGCCGCTGCTGTTCGTCGCGATCCCGCAGCCAGCCCGCCAGGCCGCCCCCGGCGCCCATCTGCCCGGGCCGGCACTCCTCCGCGAGATGCGCGAGGGTTTCGCGGTACTGGCGGGCAATCGCGGCCTGGTCTTCATCGCCGGAATGGCATCGCTGTTGAATTTCCTGCTCACCCCGACCGGGGCGCTGGCGCCGATTCTGATCACGCGTCATTTCGCGGGCGGGGCGCCCGAACTGGCCCTGCTCGAGGGCGCCGGCGGGATCGGGCTGGTGCTGGGCGGGCTGGCCATGAGCGCCTGGGGGGGATTCAAACGGCGCATCTACACCACAATCGCCGGCGCAGTCGGGATCGGGGCCGGGATCGCTGTGATTGGCTTCGCGCCGTCAGCGGCGTTTGGCATGGCGGTGGCCGGCATGTTCCTGGCCTCGGTCATGCAGGCCCTGGCAAACGGCTCGGTCTTTGCGATTTTTCAATCGGTGATCCCGAAGCACGCCCAGGGCCGGGTCATGGCGTTGCTGAACACCGCCGCGATGGGCATTTCGCCCCTCAGCCTGCTCATCGCCGGTCCGTTTGCCGAAGCCTTTGGCCCGCGCGCTTGGTACATTGGAGCCGGGCTGATCAGCATTCTGGTGAGTTTGAGCGGCCTGCTGTCGCGCGACGTGCGCGAGATCGGCGCGCCCGCGCCGGCCGCCGGCGCCGTCGGTCCGGCCAAGGTCGCATCACTCATTTAGCCCTGTCAATTCGTCTCAAGGAGCACAATGGCTACTACTGAAGAACGTCTCAAGATCCTCAAAATGATTGAAGAAGGCAAAATCAGCGCCGATGACGGCGCGAAGTTACTGGCGGCCCTGAGCGCCGGACCCCGTCCGACCGGCGCGGCGCCCTCGGGCGCGCCCGCCGGAAATGCCGCCCGGTTCCTCCGCGTGCGGGTGACCGATTCCGTCACCGGAAAAGCAAAGGTGAACATCAACCTTCCGATTGGACTGGTCAATGTCGGGATGAAGATCGGGGCCCGTTTTGCGCCAGAAATGAGCGAAATGGACGCGGCCGCCATCGTCGAGGCCATTCGCAGCAATGCCATGGG
>JAGOCU010000322.1 GCA_017998555.1 Thermoflexales bacterium | reverse complement strand
GCTTCGCCGGGGGATATCGCCTCGGAAGCAGGTGCGTCAGGTATCCCTAGCTAATCTTGCACAGGAAGTAGTTGACCTTCCACTTGTCGCCCTCTTTTTGGGTCTGGACGGTCAGTTCGCCATCGACGATCTTGCCGGTGGCATCCGCCATCTTGCAGGTCCCGGTCAGCGTCCCGATATTGTTCTCGAGCTTGGTCCCGGTGACCGTCATGCCGCTGAGCTTGCGGTCGATGATGCCCTGCAGGGCCGGGGTCAACGCAGCAGCCGTTCCGGCGTTCGAGTGCATCAGCTCGGCGGCGCCCGCGGCGTTGCCCTTGCCCATCTCGGTGATGAACGCGCCACCGGCCGTGCCGATGTCGGCCAGATCCGAAACGACCCCGCAGCCAGACAGCGTGATCATCAGCACCGCGGCGATGCTGGCGAGAAACGTATTTGCGACAATCTTGCGATTGCGAAGCGCGATATTCATGGATAACCTCTTCTTGAACCGACCCGCGATAGCGCAGGTCTATGGCGATGATCGAACCCGCGACGCTTCTGTGGCATCACCGGGCTCAACAGAGGAGGCAGTATACGCAGGCAGCGAACGGTTGTAGACTGAATCCACAGACCCGAGTTGCGCCACCGCCGCCTGGGCCGACGGTCGCGCGAAGGAGGCGGGTGTGATATCGAAGACAGGGTGTGCGTTGCTATTGGCCAGCGCGATTTGCGCGGCATCAACGTTCCCGGGCGCGCCGCGCGCGGCTCTGGCAAGCCCCCAGCGCGCGCCCGCTCCCGCAATGGCCGCGGTCAACGTCGCGCCTGACGACGCGTGGGATGACCGGTTTGGAAAGGCCGGCAAGCCCGTGATCTACGCGATGACGATGGCGCCAAACGGTGATATCTACGTCGGTGGGATTTTCAGCCCGGCGGTCAACGGCATCCCCGCCCGCAACATCGCGCGCTGGGATGGCCGGCGCTGGAACGCGCTGGGCGATGGGCTGGATGACGCTGTCTATTCGATTGTCGTCAGCGGAACAGCCGTCATCGCATCGGGCCTGTTCCTGAACGCGGGCGGTGTTGCGGTCAGCCACATCGCAGCCTGGAACACCCAGTCGGAAACATGGTCGGCCCTGGGCGCTGGCCTGGATGGCTACGCCAAGGCCCTTGCAGTTGGAGGCGGGAACCTGTATGCGGGCGGCTCCTTCGACACCGCAGGCGGGACTGTCGCCCGCAATATCGCGCGCTGGGATGGGGCCAGCTGGTCGGCGCTCGGGAGCGGGGTCGACAACATGGTGATGGCGCTGGCCTGGGCGGGGAATCAGCTCTACGCGGGCGGCTATTTTGAGATGGCGGGCGGCAACCCGGCCAGCCGCCTGGCGGCATGGGACGGCGGCGCCTGGTCCGAGTTCAACGGCGGCGCCGGCGACGCGGTGACGAGCATCGCGCCCTTTGGTCTGGGGATCGCAATCGCTGGCTGGTTTACGACCGTTGGGCCGGTGACCCAGACGGTCAATGCGCGCTCCGTCGCGCGCTGGAGCGGCTCAGACTGGAGCGCGCCAGGAGGCGGAATCGCGCCGCCCGGATGGGCGAAAGCTCTGGCAGCGGCGGGTGGCAACCTGTATGCGGCCGGCACCTTCACCACGGCCGGCGGCATCCCCGCCAACCACGTCGCGCGCTGGGATGGCGCGGCCTGGACGTCCCTGGGTTCAGGCCTGTCCCAGACGAGCGGCGCCTTTGACGCGTCCGCGCTGGCAGCCGACGCCACCCAGGTCTACGTCGGCGGGGCCTTTGACCGCGCCGGCGGCGTCACGACCCCCAATATCGCGCGCTGGGGCAGTTCGAACGGCGCGTGGTCAGCCCTGGGCCAGGGCATCAACGATGACCGGGTGGGCGACGCCGAGGTCTCTGCCGTTGTGCGGACGCTGATGCCGGTCGGTGGCGATGTCATCGCGGCCGGACACTACCGCGAGGCGGGCGGCGTGCGGGTGAACGCCGTCTCGCGCTGGAGCAATGCCGCGGGCGCCTGGAGCGCCGTCGGCGGAGGCCTGGGCGGCGACGCCAGCGTCTACGCCCTGGCGATGTACGGCTCCGATCTGTATGCGGGCGGCGCGTTCACCGATGCCGGCGGGGTGAGCGTCGCGAACATCGCCCGCTGGAACAGCGCCAGCGGCGCCTGGTCGCCCCTGGGCAGCGGCGCGAACGGCTTTGTCAGCGCGATCGCGGCCGGCCCGGGCAAGGTCTACATCGGGGGAGGCTTTCAGCAGGCCGGCGGCACGCCGGCGAACTATCTCGCGGAGTGGGATGGTGTAAGTTGGAAACCGTTGGGCGATGGCGTGATCAGCTATGGCCCGTCGGTGCTGGCGCTCGAGCTTCTCGGAGATGACCTCTTCATCGGCGGCCAGTTCACCAGCCTGAGCGGCACCATCGCGACGAGCATCGGGCGCTGGAATACCCTGGCCCGCCAGTATTACGACATCGGCGGTGTCGGCGGCTGCTTCAAGGCGGGCTGCCTGGCTCCGCGCGTAAATGCGCTCAAGTCCAACGGGGCAGAGTTGTTTGTGGCTGGCGACTTCACCACCGCAGGAGGTGTGCCGGCCAGCGGCATCGCCGCCTGGAATGGCGCGAGCTGGTCGGCGCTGGGCGCCGGCGTCAACGGCCCGATCTATGGCATCGCCGCCGGACCGTTCGAGCTGTTTGCCGTCGGCGCGTTCACAATGGCCGGCGGCGCGCCTGCCAATCACATTGCCCGCTGGGACCGCGTCACCCGCGCCTGGTCGGCCCTTGGCAGCGGTATCACCCTCGACGACCGGCTGTCGTATCCGAGTGTGAACGCCGTCGCCATCGGCGGCGGCGCGGTCTATGCCGGCGGCGACCTGATCGCCGCCGGCGGGAAGCCGTCCTGGCATATCGCCCGCTGGCAGATGCCGGCGGTGGTGGCGGCGACCATCCCGCCGGCCGGTGGCGGGCTGGCTTCGGGGTATGACAACACGGGCTACGCCTTCGCGTCCGGCACCTTCGCGAGCGCCGCGATCATCACCCACACCGCGCTCCTGACCGGCGCGCCACCGACCGGCTCGCTGATCGGAATCAGTCACTTCTACGCGATCACCGCCACGATCTCTGGCAGCGGCGCTCCCGTCCAGCCGCTCAAGCCCTATACGGTGACCATCGTCTACGACCCGGCCGATCTGGGGGGCGCCTATGCCGGCGGGTTGGCGCTGTATGCCTGGGATGGCGGGCAGTGGATCAAAGAGACGAGCAGCCGGGTGAATCCGGTGTCGAATGCGGTGATCGCAACACCCACCCATTTCTCGATCTGGGGCGTTCTGGGTCCGGCGCGGAAGGACGCGTATCTGCCTGTTGCGCGGCGTTGAAGCTTGTTGCGGGAAACGATCGCCCCGCCCCGGGGTACGCCGGGGCGGGGCGATCGTTTCCCGCGGGGAGCAGCGGTGTACCATCCGGGACCGCATGGAACTGACCGAGCTTGTGTCCCGCCTCGTCGCCATCAACTCTGTCAATCCGGATCTTGTGCCAGGCGCGCCCGGGGAACGGGCGATCGTCGATTTCGCCGCCGGCTGGCTCGTTGCCCGCGGCGTGGATGTGGCCGAGGTCGGCC
>JAGOCU010000321.1 GCA_017998555.1 Thermoflexales bacterium | reverse complement strand
CCGGTGCCGGGGCAGTGGTCGGCGAGCGCGCGTTTGTGGCTGCCGGGGACCACGGCCAGACAGCCGTTCTCGACGGTCGCGTCGGTGATCGGCAGCCACACGGTCAGGACCGGCACCTCGTCCTGCTCGGGTGTGGCCACGCCCTGATCCTGATGCCAGCCCACCCGGACAACCAGCCCGTTTTTGGCCTGGGCCGGCACCATCCGCTCGGGTGGTTTGATGCGGGTGTGCTGGATGGGGTTCGAGAGCACTTCCGGCCCGACAAACTGCTCGGCGATGTCGAGCAGACGCGGGTGGCGGAGCAGATTGAAGACCGGCTCGCTGGTGTGGATGGGCGTATCGGCGTAGACCTGGGTCTGGGGCAGGGAGATGTCGAAATACTGGCCCCAGTTGGCGCCGCTCTCCTGCATGATCTTGATCAGGCGCTGGCCAAAGGGCAGGCCCGCATAACGGTTTTTGAGCACACCTTCGGCCACCCACTTCTCAGCCAGCGCATCCAGCGTCGCGGCGTAGTCGGCGACGACGGGCGCCAGGTCGGTATCGACATCGAACAGGCCCTCGACGACCAGGTAGCCTTGTTCATCGAACTGAGCCCGCATCTCGGGCGTGATTACCGGCGCGGCAGTCGGAGCGGCATGGCTCATGGGGATCTCCTTGGGATATCAACCCTTTACGGCGCCGGCCGTCAGGCCGGAGATGATGTAGCGCTGCATGGACAGATAGAAGGCGACCGGCAGGATCGAGAAGACCATTCCCGCCGCCATGTATTGCTCGACCAGCACGCCCGACAGGCCCTTCAGCGTGGTCAGTCCGACCGAAGCCGGCATCAACTCGGTTGAGCCCACCAGGATGCTGGCATACAGAAATTCGTTCCAGCCGCCGAAAAACGCCACCACGGCCACGGCAACCAGCCCCGGCAGGGACAGCGGCAGGACGATGCGCCAGATGGTGCTGAACTCGTTGCAGCCGTCGACCAGGGCCGCGTCAAGGACTTCCCTCGGCACCGAATCAAAGACCCCCTTCAGAATCCAGATGCAGACGGGCAAGGCAAAGGCCGCGTCGACGACCGCCAGCGCGGGAAGGCTGTTGAGTTGCTCCAGCCGGTTGTACATGACGTAGAGCGGGACCAGGACCAGAATCTCGGGCAGCATCTGGGTGATCAGCAGGAACAATCCGAACGCGGAACGCCCTCTCCAGCGCAGGCTGGACAGGGCATAAGCGCCAAGCACCGAAAGCGCGGTGACCAGCAACATCGAGATCGACGCGATCACGAAGGAGTTCTTCAGCCAGTTGGCGACCGGCCGCTGCTGGAACAGTTCGATGACCTGGTTGAAGCGGATCTCCTGCGGAAAGAACGGCGGGGGGTAATGCAGCGAATAGCTGTTGGGCTGGATTGTCGAGACGATCATCCAATAGATGGGAAAGATCGTGATTGCCGTGACGAAGATGATGGCGATATACAGCACGGTCTTGCTGATCGCTCGGCGCAGCCTGGGCGGGCGGTAGGTCGCTCCCGTTGTTGCGGTCGTCACGTTAGGCAAGCTCCCTGGCCCGGCGGGCCTGCATGATGATGAAGACAACGGCGATCGCGAGCGAGATCACAAAGCCAGCCGTGCCCATCGCGGCGGCGTAGGAGTAGTCGTAAAAGCGGAACGCCGCGTTGTAGATCCGCAGGATGACGGTCTCCGTCGCGTAATTCGGACCGCCGCCGGTCAGGAGAAAGACCAGAGCGAACCCCTTGAACGAGAAGATCACCGCAAGGACCAGCAGCACTTCGATGGTCGAGGCGATACCCGGCAGGGTGATGCTGCGGAAGAGCTGAAAGGTATTGGCCCCGTCGACCTTGGCCGCATCGTAGAGCTCCTGAGAAACGCTTTGCAGGGCGGCCAGGATGACCAGGCTGTAGAACGGAAAAGCCTTCCATGCCGAAATGAGCACAACCGATCCGATCGCCAGGTCGGGAACTTGCAGCCAGAGCGGATTCTCGTTGACGCCCGGGATCATGCGGGCCAGGACGTTGATAACGCCGAACTGCGGGCTGAGGATCCAGATGAAGATCATCACGACCGGGACTTCAGGAAATGCCCAGGGGATCATCATCAGCGCGCGCGCGCCGGCCCGGAAACGGAAAGGCCGGTTGAAGAGCATGGCTGTGGCGAGCGCGGCCACGAGCGCAAGCACAATGATCATTGCCGACAGACTTAGCGTTGTCTTCAGCGCCTGCCAGAACAGCGGGTCGTCGAACATGCGCACGTAGTTGGCCAGTCCGACCCATATTTGCGGCCTGCCCGCCCCCAGCTCAAGCCGGGTGAAGCTGCCGTAGATACCCTGAACGATGGGGGAGATGATGTATATCCCCTCAAAAAGCAGGATGGGCAGCACCAGGAGATACGGCAACAGATGACGTCGCGGGTGGACTGTGCTCGTGCTTGCTTTCATTCGGGTTCGTGTTCTGAAAGCGCGTGCTCCGCAGAACCCTGCGGAGCACGCGATCGCCGCGGGAGCGATTCGGTCGCAGCAGACGCGCGGCCGAATTGCTCCCGCGGCATTGATTTAGGAAATGCGGGCGGCGAGCGCCTCGGCTTCCTTCTGGGCCTGAGCCATCGCCTCTTCCACCGACTTGCCGGCCGTGAGCACGGCGGCGAAGTTGCTGATGACGATCTGGCCGAACTCGGCGAAGTTGTAGACGAAATCGCCGACCACATCGAACGGTGTCACGTACTTGACCCCGTCGTAACCAGGCTTCAGCCACGCCAGCGTGTCAAGATACTCCTTGCGCGCGGCGGACGGCTGGGCGAAGATCACGTCCTCGCAGCCCTCGACCATGCGCCGATAGGTGTCCGGCTTGTAGACCCACTTGACGAACTCGAGCGCCGCGTCGCGCACCGGCGACGCCGCGCTGATCATCATCGGGTGGATGCGGGCAATCGAGGTGTTGCTCTCCCAGGGGATGGGCGCGCTGCGCAGTTTTGGATACAGGTCCGGCGCGCCGGGCTTGAAGCTGCCGACCGCCGCCGAGACAAACAGACCCTGCGCGACAGCGCCGGTCTGGAACAGCCGCGCGCCGGTCGGGCCATCGGTGCCCTGCGGGATCGCAGCGTCATACATCGCCTTGAACAGCTTGAGGCCCTTGATGATCGGGTCTGAGGTGAGCAGCGGGGTCTTGCCCTTGGCCCACACGCCGCCGTAGGGCATGCACCACTCTTCGAGCTGGAACCAGAAGTCCGAGGCCTCGCTGACGAGGTGGTTCATGAAGAACCCGTACTGCTGCTTCGAGCGATCGGTCAATGCCTTGCTCACCGCAATCCACTCATCGGGGGTCTTGGCCGGGGTGATCTTCGCCGCGTCATAGCGATCCTTGTTGTAGAGGATGCCAAAGGCGACTGTCACCATGTCCAACCCATACAGCTTGCCATCCTTGCGCAAGGCATCGTGGGCGGAGCTCAGGTCCTTGATGTTGTTGCTGGTGAGGACCGAATCGAGCGGATAGAGCAGGTTGGCCCGGATCAGGCGGGGGGCCAGCTCGGGGGTGGCCATGATGATGTCGCCATCGAGCTTGCCAGCCTGCGCGCCAATGATGGTCTTCGTGCTGTAGGGATCGA
>JAGOCU010000320.1 GCA_017998555.1 Thermoflexales bacterium | reverse complement strand
GGCCATGCGTCCCCATGTAGCGGCCAGTAAGGCGCCCAGATATCGTAGGTTTTGCGCCCCAACAATAGATCGAACGGAAGGCCCATCTGCCTTCTCAGCAGCTTTCCCAGAACCGGGTCGGAATGTCGCGAGATCCATCCGCCATACGTGAAGCCGCCGCTGGTATCTTCATCCGGACCGCCGGGGCCCTGGATGACCCCATCCAGGGAGATATGTTCAAGCACGATCACTTTTCGCATGACTATGTTCCTCCAACATCTGATTTGCCGGGGCCTATTTTGCCAGCAATTCCGAAGACATTGGGCGTCGCCGGTGTCATCGTCGCTGAGTCGGCCGCGCTGCGCGCGCGTGTCATGCTGAGTTACTGACCGCCTCCAGCGGAAAGGGCGGGCAGAAACGGAGCGCGACGGGACGGGTGCCGTAGGCGAACACCTTAAAGGTTGGCCCCCGAAAGTTTGACCACGCCGCGAGCCTGTGCGGGCCAACCTTTAAGGTGTTCGCGCCTGCATCCAGCGGAGCGGCCTGGTTTCTGAGCAGCGCGCTGACCGAAACGCGGCAGGCCAGGTGCTCAGAGCGCGCGAAGCATCTCTACGTTGGCCGGGCGGGTTCTGACCTTACGCGCTAGAGACCCCTCGCCGGGCCGCCGCTTGACAGCATGGGGCCTTGCCTGTACAACCCGCACAACATTCAGCAGACCGCAAGGGGGGAACGCATGACGACGGTACGCGATCTCAAGTTCGATACGCTGCGACTCGAGCAGGATGGCCGCGTTCTGACGGCGTATTTCTCAAACCCGCCGCTCAGCTTTCTGAACATGGCCTTCATCCGCGATCTCGACCGCCTCACGCAGGCCGTCGATGATGACCCAACGGTTGGCGCGGTTGTCCTGACCGGCGGCGACCAGGGCCGCTTCCTCACCCACGCCGACCCGCGCGAGTTCGGGGATTTGCAGAAACTGCCTCACCCGCAGGTGTCGATGCGGGTGATGGAAGTCGTCGTGCCGCTGCTCAACCTGCTGCTGAGCATCCCCGGACTGGTCGGCGCGGTCGAAAAGCTTGGGGGCGTTGCTGGAAATGGGCTGGCCATGGGCTTTCGCTGGAAACGGGCGACGCTGCGCATGAACCGTTCGCGGGCCGTCTACATCGCGGCGATCAATGGTCCGGCCCTCGAGGGCGGCCAGGAAATCGTCCTCGCCTGCGACCTGCGCTACGCCTCCGACGCGAAGGCCGTGCGCATGGGCAATCTCGAAATGATCGTGGGGGTGATCCCGGGCGGCGGGGGCACTCACCGCATGCTGCGCACGCTCGGCACCGCGCGCGCGATCGAGCACATCCTGGAGGCCGCGCCGCTGACGGCCGACGAGGCCCTCAAACTCGGCCTGATTCATCGAGTCGTCCCCGACGCGCAGCTTCTCGCCGAAGCCCAGACCACGGCCGCGCGCCTCGCGCGCCGGGCCCCGATCGCGGTCGCCGCGGCGAAGCGCTGCGTCTATTTTGGGGCCCATCGCGACCTCAGCAGCGCCTTTGACCTCGAGATGGCCGGATTCCTTGCGGCCGGGTTGGGGCCTGGGCCGGGCCGCGTCCTCCAGCCTTTTCTCGACGACCTGGCGAAATATGGCGATACGCCGCACCTGGCGAATCCGGCGCCCTGGGTCGATGGGACGCGGGTCGATCTCGTCAGTTGAATTCGGCAAGCGCGAACAAAGCCATTCCGGGCGGCGAAATCGCCGCCGCGCAGATGTTCTGTCAGGAGTTCCACGGGAGGAAACATGAGACGACGCAATCTGTCACCGTTCAACAGATTTACGACCTACCTGATCTACCAGGACGGCGGGGTCTTTGATTCGCAGCCGCAAAACATGCCCGGCACCGAGTTGGAGACGCGGGTGATCAACAGCATCGCCTGGGGCCTCAAACGCCAGGATTTGCCCATCACCAACACCCGCCTGTCCAACGGTCAGCGGCTCGGCATCGAAGAGATCCGGTTTGGGCGGACGCTCCCCCAGATGCTCATCAGCCTGGTGACGCTCGGCTTCTGGGCGCCGATCACGGTCAGTTGGCGCGGCTGCCGCCCGCCGTTCCAATCCGGCATCCTGGAGTGAGGACCTCACCATGATCCAACCCGAAAAGGACGGCCCCCAGCCGTGGGCCAGCGTGCACGAGACCTTCCCCACAACCGTGGCGGAAATCTTCAACGTCGACAACGTCGGTCCGCACGGGAGCCTGCTCTCGGGCTGGGAGATGTTCCGAACCGCCGGCGAGGACCTTGACGCGCTGATCCAGCAGGCTCGCGCTGCCCGCAAGCGGATCCTCCCGATCGGCGCAGGCTGGGCGCTGTCGAAGATCAACATTACCGATGGCTGGCTGGTGAACACCAAGCTGCTGAACGGCTGTTACGACGTTGCCGACAAGTACTTCGACCCGGCGTATCCGGCGGAGCGGCGTCCCAACCTCGTCCTCGCCCAGGCCGGCATGCAGATCGCCGAGCTCAACACCTACCTCGAGCTGCTCCCGCGGGTCGAGGGTCAACGGCGGGCGCTCAACGCGGCGGGGATCGGCAACGGCCAGACCGTGGCGGGGGCCATCTCGGGAAACACCCACGGATCGCAGCTTACCTATGGGGCGATGCCCGACTTCGTCACCGGGCTGCACATCGCGACCGGCAGCGGTCAAACGATCTGGCTCGAGCGCAAGTCAAAGCCGGTGATGAACCAGGCCTTTGTCGACAAGCTCGGCGCCCGGCTCATCCGCGACGACGATATCTTCAACGCGGCCGTGGTCAGCTTCGGCACCTTTGGGATCATCGCCGCCCTGGCGGTGGAGACGACCGCGATCTATCAGCTCGAGTTCCCGCCCATCGTCAACATCAGCCACGCCAAGCTGAAGGAGAAGCTCAACGGCTTCGGGGCCGGCGTCATTCCGCCGGACCTCTATCACTACGAGTTCATCTTCGACCCCTTCTCTCAAAAGCAGATTGCCATGGAGGCCAGTGCGCCGAAGGTCCCCTACCTGCCCGGCGTGAAGACACCCAAACCCCGCTGGATCATCCGCGACAAGCGAGGCTACGCGCCCGGCATCACCATCCTGCGCGTGCTGGGGCCGCTCCGCAATCTGTTGCCGCCGCGTTTCCTGACGGATATCGAGTTCAAGCAGTACCGCAAGAACGCCCTGCTCAGCAAGGTGCGGGGCAGTCCGGGTCAGCTCTACACGTCGTCGATCTACTACCTCGGGGGCTACATCGAGAGCGCATTCGGGGTGTCGGTCAAAGACGCGGCGGCGACGATCGACATCGCCTCGCAGGTGTCGCGCGACATGGGCATGCCCTCGATCTACCAGGTGCGGCTGTGCCGCGCGTCAACGGGGACGCTCGCCTTCACCCAGCACGAGCCGATCACGGCGGTCTTCGAGCTCGGGATGATCAACGACGAGCGCTTCGCTGAGTATGAGCGCCGCCTGGACACGGCATTTCGGCAGGCGGGCATTCGCTACACGATGCACTGGTCCAAGAATTCGGGGATCAGCCCGGAGAAGCTCGCCTACATGTATGGCGAGGACAAGGTCAAGCGCTGGAAGGCCGCCCGTTCGGCGATCTTCGGCGGCGACGC
>JAGOCU010000319.1 GCA_017998555.1 Thermoflexales bacterium | reverse complement strand
GCGCGCAGGCGGCGGGTCGCCACCCGCATGTCATGGACGAACTCGACATCGTCGCCCATCCGCGCGCCCGGCTCATTGGCGATGAACTGCCCGAAGCGCTCGCGCAGGACGGTGAAGGCCAGCAGCCCAATCGAGGGCGCCGCGCCGGCCAGCGCGATCAGTTCGGCCTCCGTGGCGGGCGCGCCAAGATACGGCGCGTAGCCGGGGTGCAGGCCCCCCATCTTCAGCCCCAGCTCGAACTTGGACGCGTTCGCGGGCGCCAGTCCGCACTCCTCGCGCAGCGCCGTCACAAACGCGTCCAGCGCGCTCGGATCGGCCGCCTTCGCCTCGACCTCCAGCCGGAGAAGCATCAGCGGCGCGCGCTTCGGGTCGCCGACCACCTGCACGGTATCAAACGCGATCTCAGCGAAATCGGCGTCGGGGGTGCGCGCCAGAAACACCCGGCGCTCGACACGGGCTTCAAAAAGACGCGCCGGAGGAAGACCAGGCGATACGGATCGAATGCGTTCGCCGACCGGGCCAGGCAGGGTGGTGAGGCGCCTGGCCAGGACCACGGCCGTGGCGCGGGCCGGGGCGCGAATGGCCTCGCTGATTTCGTGCCGGTGCCGGGCGCCGCCCTCCACGAGGCCGAAGGTCTTGAGGGTTGCCTCGGCCGTCGCGCCGCGCCGGCGCACCCGCAACGCGATGCTGGCCCGGTGAAAGCGCCAATCGGCTGTGTCGAAGTACACGTCGACCTGGCCGGCCGTGCCCTGCGGGGTCAGGCTCAGGCCGAAGCGCTCCGCCTGGGTGCTGAGCCAGGTCTGGATCGGATCGAAGTCCGTCACGTCAAACTGCCATTCAATTTCGGGGGTGCCGACCATATTCCCAACTATAGAGCACGAAATCGCTCGTTCTGACTACAATCTTTTTCCATGACTGACGGACTGCCGGTGCCGCCGCCTCTGTATGGCCTGGTTCTCTCCGGGGGCGAGAGCCGCCGAATGGGTGTTGACAAGGGTTTGATCGCGTATCGAGGAGTGGCTCAGCGCGAGTTGCTCTATGCGCTTCTTCAGCCTGTCTGCGCCCGGGTCTTTTTGTCGGTCAATCCCAACCAGGCCCGACCCGAGCCGGAGCGCTTCGAATACATCATTGACCAGCCTGCCTACAGCGGCAACGGGCCCATCGGGGCGGTAATGGGTTTTCGGGACGCCTATCCGGGTGTCGGGCTCTTGCTCGTCTCGTGCGATCTGCCGTTTTTTGGGGCCGAGGCGCTGCGGGCCCTTCTGGCGGCTCGCGAGCCAACCCGGCCGGCGACCGCTTTTCTTAACCCCGAGAATGATCGCCCCGAGCCCCTCGTCACGATTTATGAGCCGCGCTTTTTGCAGCGCCTGGCGGATGACTTCAACCACGGCGCTCGTTCGTTGCAGCGGGTCCTGCTCGAGGATCCGCCCGCGCTGATTCGCGAGTTCGACCGGCGCTGGATCCTTTCTGCGGATACCCCGGGAGACGTCGCGCGCGCGCGGACTGCCCTGGGCGGCGATCTCCGAAACCCGCCAGGATGAGAGACAGTCCGCCCAAATCGCGAGACCGCTCGTATCCGCATTTGCTTCAATCGGTCTCGTTCGTCTGTTCAGTGTTGCGGCCGTCGGCGCCGTGCGCTCCGCCCATCACCGGGAGAAAAATCTTGTCAAACACCGTGTCATACCGCGTCGTCTCCACTTTCCTTGGGCTGTGCCTGTGCGTTAGCGCAATTGGCGCGCCGAACAGTCTCGCCGCAGCCGCGCCCGAGAGTGCGCCCCTGCCTGCTGCCTCGCGGCAAATCGACGCGCCCGAAGCGGCGGAACCAATCGCTTATGCGCCCGATCCGCTTCTCGACAAGCAACCCGAGCCGGACAAGGCCCTTGTCGTCGATCCAAAGTCGCCTGGCTGGGCGACCCGCTATGGCACCGAGCTGGGCCGGATGCTGCTGCCCGCTCGGACAGCGCCGGCCTCGTTTGCCCCGATGGGCGCCGAGCCGCCCCTGACCGGAACGTGGCGAAGCAGTACGATTGTGTCGAGCACGACCGGGATCAGCGCCATTGCCTATGCCCCGGACGGCCGCATCTTTGCCGGCTCGGGAAGCAACGGCTTGCGCGTGTGGGGCCCCGATGCCAACGGCATCTTCGCCTGGACGACGATCTTGTCCTCCACTGTCGGTTTGCCCAGCAATGCAGTCTATGCCCTGGCGATCTTCGAGGGCGATCTGTGGGTCGGGACGAATCTTGGCATCGGTATCCTTGATCTGTATGCCGGTGGCTGGTCGCGCCTGACCAAGTCGAACTCGTCGCTGCCCAACAACAGCATCAATCGCTTCACGCCCATCAACAACCCCGCGGGCGTGGACCATATCTGGATTTCGACGGACTCCGGGGCGGCCAAATACACACCGACCCGGCCCGCGGCGACCTGGAACATCATCAATACCGTGGATGGCCTGCCGAGCAATCACATACGGGACGTGGCCGAATTCACCGTCAGCTCCCTGTTCGGCGGCACAGACTACGTCTACTTCGCCAGTGACGCGGAATTGACGCGTTGGGATGGCTCCACATTCGAAACGGTGGTCTCGAGCAACCTGGAATGCCTCGGAGGCTCCAGGCGGCCCATGCGGCTGTTGTCGACGTCCCAGAATGACCTGTGGGTGGTCCAGGAAGAAGAAGTGGCAGGCCTCGCGAACGCGCCTGAATACTGGTTCAACGATGGTGTCTGCCGTTTCTACGGCAGTGGATTCCTGACATACACCTGGGACTACTACTCAAGCTTCTCGCCCGGCCTGCCCTCGAACTCGGTGACTGACCTCAGCGAGGACTTCGCGGGTCGGGTCTGGCTGAGCTTCACCGGCGCGCCGGGTGGGGCGGCGGTGTGGGACAACGGCACGTGGAAGATGTTCACCAGCCCGTCTGCGCCGCTCAAAACGACCGAAGTCGCCAGCGTCGTGGCGGCCGGTGAGGCGGTCTGGTTTGGGCACTACGACGCGACCGCCTTCTCGATCTATTCACCGAACTGGCGGCGCTTCCCATTTGCGTCGGCCAGCCAGCAGCCCGGCCCGCTGTACAACGAGCTGACCCGAACCTGGGCCGGCCTGGGCAACGCGATTGGCTGGATAGACGCCGGCGCCTGGCTGACCGCGAGCGTGCCGGGTGTTTCGTCTGGAATTCTGGACATCAAGCGCGGCAGCGATGGCGCCCTGTGGCTGGGCACCGCCGCCAACGGCGTTGCCGCCTGGGCGCCCGGCGGCACGACCATCTACACGACATCGTCGGGCTTGCCCTCGAACAGCGCGCGCGCCCTGGCCTCCGACAGCCTGGGCCGAATGTGGGTGGGCACAACGAAGGGTCTGGCGATGCGGGCGGAGGCGGGCTATTGGCTCACCTTCACCAGCCAGACCTCGCCGCTGTTGACCGACACGATCACGTCGCTGGCGGTCGATGCCGCCGACCGGCTGTGGATCGGAACACCGGTCGGGCTGAACGTCTTTGATCTGGTCGCGCAGGGCGGCGGATGGCTTTCCTATACCGTCGGATCCGGCCTGCCGTCCAACGCGGTCAACACGATCGCCGCGCATCCGGCCGGCGGGGTGTGGGTGGGGAC
>JAGOCU010000318.1 GCA_017998555.1 Thermoflexales bacterium | reverse complement strand
CCATGCGCTATGACATCCGACCCTGTTTGACCGACGATGACTACTGGCGCGCGCGCCAGTTTCTGCGCGACGCGTATCTGGCCAATGGCCGGCGCGATTGCTGCTGGCAAACCTATCGCCTCGACTACTGGCGCTGGCACGGACTCGAGAACATCCTGCGCCGTCCGCTTCAGGAGTTCCTCTTCCTGTGCGAGGCCGAGGGCGGCCGCCTTGTCGCGCTTCTGAGTGCCGAGGATAGGGGCGATGCCTTCCTCAACGTTCATCCGGCCTATCGCAGCGAGGCCCTCGACCGCAAGCTGATCCATGCCGCCGCGGAGTTGCTGCCGGCGGAGACGCCCGACGGGGGCCATACCCTCAACGTCTGGTGCCGCGCGGACGACCCAGGACGCCAGGCGCTGCTCCGCGAGTTGGGCTATGCCCGGGGCGATTGGCCCGAACATCAGCGCTATCGGCCGATGTCCCTGCCCATTCCGGACGTGTCGGTCCCTGCCGGTTACGTTGTTCGTGCGTTGGGCGATACCGCGGCCGATCCGGTCGAGCTCGAGCGGCGGAGCTGGGTGTCATGGCGGGCTTTTCACCCTGACGCGCCGGACGACCAATATGCCCGCGATGGTGGGGCCTGGTATCGCAACATCCAGCGCGCGCCGCTGTATCGGCGCGATCTCGATCTGGTGATTGTCGCCCCCGACGGCGCGCACGCCGCCTTCGCCACAGTCTGGTTTGATGACGTGACGCGCTCTGGCGCGTTTGAGCCGGTTGGGGTCGCGCCGGAGCACCAGCGCCGAGGATTGGCAACAGCGGTGATGAATGAGGCGCTGCGCCGCCTGCGACACCTCGGCGCGACCCAGGCGACCGTCGGCGGCTATTCGATCCCCGCCAACGGCCTGTATGCCTCGGTGGGGTTCACCGACTTCGACCTGCAGGAGCGCTGGGTGAAGGCCTGGTGAGACGTGCTGCGGTATCCTGTCCCTCCCGTGAAGCCTCGTA
The DNA here is from genome assembly GCA_017998555.1 of Thermoflexales bacterium. Classification (GTDB taxonomy): domain Bacteria; phylum Chloroflexota; class Anaerolineae; order J036; family Brachytrichaceae; genus Brachythrix. The sequence goes on along the minus strand of JAGOCU010000318.1, from coordinate 2,625 downwards.
CTCCCCCATTGCCTCGCAGCCGGGATCTGGGCGATCTGCTCCATCAGCATGGCTTGCGCGCCACGCCGCAGCGACAGATCGTCTACGACGCCCTGAGCGGCCGGGCCGGCGCGCATCTCACCGCGGACGCCATCTATGCCCGCGTTCGCCGCAAATCGGCCGGGATCGATCGGGCAACGGTGTATCGCACGTTGTACTTCCTGCGCGATCTCGGGCTGGTCAGCCAGTCGGAGATCGACGATCAGCGCGTTTTCGAGGTCATCGGCGAGCGCCCGCATCATCATCTGGTCTGCCAGAACTGCGGCACAACGGTTGCGCTTGATGATGCGCCCGTCGCCGCTTTCGTGCGGGCGGTCCGGCGCCAGGCCGACTTCGCCCTCTCCACCCCGCATCTGGTGCTGACCGGCGTGTGCGCCGCCTGTCAGCGCGCTGCGGCCGCGAAGCGGGACTTCGCTTCCGGAAAAACACCTCCCGGCGGAAACTGAGAAGCCTGTGAACGCCGTTGCGAATTGTCGCAATAAGGATTTTAGGGCGATAATGAAATCTCACTGATCGAGCGCGACTGCTTTGCGCTGTTGTTTTTGAGTAAGAATTTCTAGCAAAGCCGTTTTCAGAGGCGATATCTCCCCGGCTTCGCCGAGGAGATATCGCCTCTGAAAACAGGTTCTGTTAGGAGTCCCAAGGAGTCCTGATGTTGAGCAAACCCGCCGAAATGCATATCCCCGACGGCTTCCTGTCCGTGGGTGTCTCAATTGCGCTCTGGATCGTGGCCCTGGTCTTCATCGCGATCTCGTTGCGCAAGGTCAACCAGACCCTCGGCGAGCGCCAGGTGCCGCTGATGGGCGTGCTGGCGGCCTGTATCTTTGCCGGCCAGATGCTCAACTTCACCGTTGCGGGCGGCACCTCGGGCCATCTCATGGGGGCGGCGCTGGCGACCATCCTGATCGGACCGTGGGCGTCCATTCTGGTGATGACCTGCGTCGTTGGCGCTCAGGCGCTCCTGTTCCAGGATGGCGGTCTGCTCGCGCTGGGCGGCAATATCGTCAACATGGGCATCATCGGGTCCTTCGTGTCCTATGGCATCTTCACCGTCGTCAAGCGTCTTGCGGGAGAGCGGCGGGTGGGCGTGTTCTTGAGCGGATTCACCGCGGGATGGACATCCATCGTGGTGGCCGCGCTCGCGGTCGCGTTGCAGCTCGCCGCGTCGGGGACCACAACCGCCAACATCGCGGTTCCAACCATGGGTGTGGTGCACATGCTGATTGGCGTCGGCGAGGGTTTGATCACCGTTGGCGCGCTCTCCGTGGTTTATGCCGCCCGGCGCGACCTGGTCACCGGAGATGCGCCCGCCAAGGGCGGAAATCGGGGTCTGGTCATCGGCGGCGTCCTGATCGCGGCGTTATTGGCCATCGCGTCTCCGCTGGCCTCGGCCTTCCCGGACGGCCTGGAATGGGTGGCCGAGCAGCAGGGGTTCCTCGACAAGGCCCAGGGTCCGGCATTCGAGATCGTCCCCAATTACGTTTTGCCTGGCATCCAGAACGAAGCGTTGGCGACGATCCTGGCCGGGCTGCTTGGCGTGTTGATCGTCCTCGCGGCGGCCAGCGCGCTGGCCTGGTCGCGCCGCAAGCGCGGCGCCCGGAGCGTCTGAGGCCGTCTCGGCCCCGGCGCACGCCATGCATCTTCACTATCTCGATCCGTATCAACCGCGCGACAGCGTCGTCCACGCGCTCGACGCGCGGATCAAACTGAGCCTGGCGGTCGCCTTCATCCTGGCCGTGGCCCTCATGCCGATGGGCGCCTGGCCGTTGTACGCGTTGCTCCTGGCGCTCTCGCTGTCGGTGATCGTGTTATCGGAGCTCGGGGTCGGGCCCGTGCTCAAACGCTCGGTTCTGGCCCTGCCGTTTGTGCTCGCGGCCGCCCCGTTGCTGATCACGGGTGGGTTGCCGGCGCTCGTTACGCTCCCGATTGGCGGCGGCATCCCGATCAGCGCGTCCGGCGCGGCCCGCTTTGCCAGCATCGCCATCAAGTCCTGGCTGTCGCTGCAAATGGCGATCGTCCTGGCCTCGGCCACTTCCTTCCCGCAACTGCTGCTGGCCATGCGCGCGCTGCATGTGCCCAGGCTTTTTGTCGCGACCTTCGGCTTGATGTGGCGCTATCTATTCGTCCTGGCGGATGAAACCCAGCGCATGCTTCGCGCGCGCGCGGCGCGCAGCGGCGTCTCGGGTGAGACGGGACGCAAGGTCGGCGGCAGCGTGATCTGGCGGGCCCGGGTCGCCGGCGCGATGGCGGGCAGCCTGTTTCTGCGCGCGATCGAGCGCGGCGACCGGATCTATCTGGCCATGGCCTCGCGCGGCTACGACGGCGAGATTCGTTCCTTTCCCATGCCTGATATCCCGCGCGCGCAATGGCTCGTGCTGTTTGGCGCCCTGATCATCCTGGCGCTCCTGCTGGGCCTGTCCATCCTGTTCTGAATCCGCCTTTGGCGGAATGCAACTCTGGAATTACCGTGCATCATCGAATTGAAATTGAAAACGCCGCGTTCGCCTACCCCGACGGGCAGGAAGCGCTCCGCGGCGTTTCGCTGAAGATCGAGGCGGGCGAGAAGGTGGCCTTGGTCGGCCAGAA
>JAGOCU010000031.1:4645-13481 GCA_017998555.1 Thermoflexales bacterium | reverse complement strand
TGATGGGCGAGCGGATATCCACCAGCGCCACCTCGCCCAACCGCCGCGCGCCCTCGATTTCAAAGAGCTGCTTGAGCGCATCCTCGCCCTGTCCGGCCCGGAAGTCGACGACGCTCCCGTCTTCGAAGCGAACGTAGGCGTCCCGGACCTCCTTGCCCATCACAAAGACAGGTTTGGAGGTGCGCATCCAGCCGCGAGTGAGCCGGGCATCGGGGGTCGAGAAAATCTCCTCAGTTGGCATATTCGGCAGGAAGCGCGTCCCCTCGGGGGTCGCCGACGACGCGGCCACCCAGGCCGGCGCGCGGGTCAATCCAACTGTCAAATCTGTCCGGGACTGGCCGTCTTCGGCAAGCATGGGGTCAATGAAGCGCACGGCCCGCACTCGCTCGGCCATCAGGGTTTTGGCAATCGCGGTCAGGCGCGCGTCGTGGGCCTGCCAGGCTGCGATCGGATCGGCTTCATTGAGGCGCACCACCCGGAAGATCTCCGCCCACAACTTCTCAACGGCCTGATCGGCCGGGAGGTCCGGGAAAACCTTGATCGCCCAGGCCGGGGTTGGCACGCCGGCCACGCACCACTGCACCGCGTCATTCATCATCGCGTCGGCATAGAACGAAATGCGCGCCTGCGACGCCATTCGCGCCCGCCGCATCCGGGCGGGATCGACATCCTCGTATGCGTCCGGGTATTCGTCGCCGGTCAGCCCCAGGGACGCGTATTTCCGGTCGAGATACTCGCGGGCCCGGGCCGTCGTGTATTCCGGCGCATAGTCCAGGGCTTCGGCTGCGCTGTGCAGGTAACGGGCTTTATGGGTGAGCGCATCGCTCCAGACCACATCCACAAACAACGCGCCGGCCTTGTAGGCCTCGGCAGCCACGACCCGGACGAAGTCGCGATGACCCAGCTCAGTGGTGATCCGCATGGGCTGGCCAGGTTGCAGGTTGACGCCGATTTTGATCAGGAGGCGCGCGTAACGGGTGATCTCGTCTTGCATGATGGCGGACTATATCAGCCGAAAACAGAAAGGGCCCCCGCCCCGGCGTACGCCGGGGCGGGGGCCCTTGAAGTTCGCAAGCGCGAACCGCGATCGTCCTACTTGAGGAGGACCTTGGCGCCGACTTCCTCGAGCTTCTTCTTGGTGTCTTCGGCGGTGGCCTTCGACACGCCGGTCTGGATGACCGACTTGGGGGCCTCGACCAGGTCCTTGGCCTCTTTCAGGCCGAGGTTGGTGATGGCGCGGATGACCTTGATGACTTCGATCTTCTTGGCGCCGATATCATCGAACACCACATCGAACTCGGTCTTCTCTTCCACCACGGCGGCGGCGGCCGGGGCGGCGCCAGCGGCCATCATGACCGGGGCGGCGGCGGCGGAAACGCCCCACTTGGCCTCGAGCATCTTCTTCAGTTCAGCGGCCTCGAGCAGTGTCAGGCTGCTGAGGTCTTCGACGATCTTGTTCAGGTCTGCCATTTGTATTTTTCCTCAAAGTCTCCAACAGAGCGTTTGTCGGGAGCGATATGCCCCGTCTTCGCCGGGGCATATCGCTCCCGGAGATCACTCGATTGGTATTTACAAGTTTTGTAGAAACAGGGCCCACACCGGCCCGGAATCGTGTGGTTTGATTGCCGGGCGATCAGGCCGCCGGCTGTTCCTTGTCGATCTTCGCCTGCAGCGCAAACATGACGCTGCCCACGGCCGCATTGAGCACACTGACCAGACCGCTCGCCGGGCCAGACAACGTGCCGATGATCTGCGCCCGCAGAACATCCAGCGACGGGAGGCTGGCCAGGGCCTTGATGCCCTCGGCATCCATGGTCGTGCCGCTCATGACGCCGCCCATGACCTTCAGCTTGTCGAATTCCTTGCCCAGGTCGCCCAGCGACTTGGCCACGGCGGCCGGATCCTTGAAGCAGAAGCTCATTGCCGTCTGCCCGGTCAGCCACTTCTCCGGAACCTTCAGGCCGTGCTCCTTGAGCACTTTGGTGGCCAGGGTGTTCTTGGTGACGTGGAATTCGCCCTCGGCCTTGCGCATCGCGTGTCGCACTTTGTCGAGCTGGGGCATGGTCATGCCGCCGTACTTCACGATGATGATGGCCTGGCTCTTCTGCGCCCAGTCATTCAGGTCGCCGACGATCTCTTCTTTCTTGTTTCGGGTAATTGCCAAGTGATTTCACCTCCTCCTTACAGAGATAAAAAACGCGCCTCGGCCAGGTGGCAGAGGCGCGGTGTGTGTCGCGCGTGGCGCAGGCCAAATTGCTTTGGCTTGCGCTCCCAACCTATTGCAGGAAATTAAGCGCCGATCCCGGCGCACCCGCAGTCTCTGGCGAGAAACGAGGTGGCGATGTTACCACAAAGTCGACCCGTTCGAGCCCGGCATCCCGGAGGGATGCGAGCCGGTAGCCGGGGGTGACGCAAGGGCTGCGCTTCGCGCAGCCCTTGCGTCACCCCCGGAAAACGAAACGCGCGCGCGACGTTACGCGCAAGTCGGCATAGCGCAATCCACCCGGTCACATGGTTCAAATCTCCATACCCGATAATCACGCCCATGCGTTTCGCCCGTCCCTTCCTCGGTCTCATCACTGCCGCGCTCCTGGCAGCTTGCGCCCGCCCGCCCGCGCCTGCGCCGAGTTCCACGAACGGTTTTTGCCGCCTGACCGTGGCCGGCAGTCAAGTCGTCCTGGCCTCCGGTCAACCCGTGACGCTGCACGGGGCGAGCCTGCCCACCCTGGCCGAGATGGCCCGCGCCGGGGAGGCTCCCATTGCCAGGATCCAGGCGCTCGCCGGCGCCGGCGCCCGCCTCGTCAGCCTGGCCATCGATGACAGTGAGCTGACGCCGCTGTATTTCCCCGAGAAGCTTGCGCCGGTGCTGCAAGCCGCCAACGACGCCGGCATCGTCGTCATTCTGAGCTATCGCATCCGCCTGCAAACCGCCAATCAATCCGCCAGCAACGCCGAGATCGACAACGCCGAAGACTTCCTGAAACTCGCCCTGGGGTATGTGAACAGCGCGCCCGGGATCTGGTTCGATCCCATTCTCGAGATCAATGAAATCCCGCCCGTCCGCCGGCGCAACGTCGCCCAACGGATGGTCGACATCGTCCGCGGTTACCGGGCCGACAACATCATGCTGATCCGCCAACCGGCCTGGTTCCGCGAATCAGACCCAAACCTCGCTGCGCCGCTGTCAGGCGGCAACATCGTGTATGCCCTCAGCCCTGCCGAAACGGCCGCCGGCCTCCCGCCGACGCAGGCGCCATTTCTGCGCATCACGACGCTGCCGCCCGGGCAGAACATGACCTTAAGTCTGTCGGCGCCCGGAGCCACGACGACGGATCCGGCCTGGGCCCGGGCCTGGCGGGATGCCGGACCACCCGACCTGCGCGCGTGCCCCTAGACGCGGCCCTTCGCGCATACAATCCTGCTGTCAATGTGGGCGATCACACCGCTGCTCGTCGCAGTCCCGACCTATTTCTACCTGCGGGCGCTGCGGAGCTTGGATCGGTTTGAGCGCGAGCCGGCCCGGTATGTGTTTGCCGCCTTTGGCTGGGGGGCGGTGCCGGCAGTGCTGCTGGCCGTCGTCGCGCAACTGATCCTGGGCTTGCCCGTTGAGGCGGTCTTCGGGGGTGAATCGCTGGGCGCGCGGCTGGTCGAAAGCAGCGTCTTCGCGCCCCTGACCGAGGAAATCCTCAAAGCCGTTGCCGTCGCCCTGATCTTCCTGCTCCGCCGGCGCGAGTTCGACGGCTGGGTCGACGGCATCGTGTATGGGGCGGCGGCAGGCTTCGGGTTCGCCTACGTCGAGAATGTGTTCTATCTGGTCGGCACCGCGTCCTGGGGCGAGTGGCTGACCCTGTTCTTCCTGCGGGTGGTTGTGTTCGGTTTCATGCACGGCTTCTGGACGTCGCTGGTGGGGATCGGCTTTGGCATCGCCCGTCACTCAAAGCGCTCGCCGATCGCCCAGGCCATCATCGTGCTGGGCATGCTCGCCCTGGCCATGACCTCGCACTTCGTGCACAACGCAGCCATCACCCTCGCCGAGGAGAGCGGCGGGGCGACCCTCCTCGTCGCCCTCGCCAACTACGGTCTGGTCGGCCTGCTCTTCATCGGGCTGAGCCTGCTCTCGCTCCAGCATGACCGGCGGATGTTCCGCGTCTATCTGGCGGATGAGGTCCCCGCGCGCTTGTCGGATGAAGACTACGCCGCGCTGACCGGGATTGGGCTGAATGCCGGCGCGCGCCTGCGCCTGCTCTCGCGCCGGCGCCGATCCCTGGTGCAGGCCGCCGCCGAACTCGCCCAACGGAAATACCAGTTCGTCCGGCATGGCAACGCCGACGGCGCGGGCGCGGACATCCCCGCGCTGCGCGACCAGCTTGCGCGGCTCTCGGCGGAGGCCCGCGGATGAACGGTCTCCTGCGACGCGCCAATCACGCCTGGCGCAGTCTGTCGATCCCGGCATTTTGGTCGATGATGGCGGTGTCAACGACCGCTTTTCTGCTGCTGTCGATCAATCGCGTCATCCCCTCGATCCTCAGCGTGATTCAGATCGTTCCGATCAGTTGGGCGGCTCTGTCGTATTCGCCCCGACGCGCCTACGCGGGCGCCTGGTTGATCGCGTCTGCGGGCATGATCTGGCTTGCGGCGGGTGGAGACCCCGACTTCGTGCTCGGGCTCCAGGATGCGATTCTTCTGGACCTGGTCGGGTTGAGCCTGGTGGAAGTGCTCTATCGGCTCGCGCGATCGCGCGCCGAAGCAACCGCGCGCGTCGCCGCAAGCGAGCGTTTCTTCAAGGCCGTCATGGAACGGGGTTCGGACATGATGTGGGTGATCGACGCCGATACCACCTTGCGCTACGCAAGCCCGGCTGCGTTGGCGCTGTCGGCCGGCGGCACCAGCCCGCTTGGCCGCAGCGGGATTGAGTTCATCCTCCCGGAGGATCGGTCATCCTCACTGGATCGCCTGGCTGAATCCCTGCGCCGCCCGGATGAGGTGGTCGGCGAGTTCTCTTTCAGAGTCCTCAACGGCATGCGTCAGGTAACCACCCTGTCGGTGACGATACGCAACATGCTCGCCGATCCCGCGGTGTATGGCATCGTCGTCAACGGGCGGGACATCACCGAGGTGATTCACGCCGAGGAAGCGCTGCGCAGCAGCGAGCGCAATTACCGGCAGCTCTATCTTGCCGCGGCCGAGCAAGCTCGCAAGTTGGCGGCCCTCGATCACATTCGATCGGCCGTTGCCGGGGCCGAAAGCGCCCAGGCGCTCGCCGGCGTCGCCGCGCGCGCGGTCAGCGCCGCCCTCAGTCAAATCCCGACCGCCGTCATCCTGACCGACCGGACCGGCCGCGCGCACTATGACGCGGCCAACGACAGCCCTGAAATACGCGCCAGTCTCGATGCGCCCGGCGGTTTCGTCGAGACGGCCCGTCAACGCGGCGCCTTTGCCTTCGACGCGGATGGCTATGGCCGGGTGGCCGTGCCGCTCCGCGACGGCGAGAATGTCGTCGGCATGCTCGTCGCCGTCGGCACGCCGGTCATTCAGGTCACCCAGGCCGAGGCCGATCTGGCCGCCGCCCTCGGCGAGCGGATCGACCTGGCCCTCACCCGCCTGCGGCTCTATCAAGCCATCGCGGCCGAGCGTGACCTTGCCGTCTCCATCATGGAAGCGATGAACCAACCCATCAGTGTGGGTCCGCCAGGCGGCAAGTTCCAGTACACCAACCCGGCTTATCAGCGCATCGTCGGGTATTCGCGCGAGGCGCTCCTGAACATGACGATTGCCGATATCGTCCTGCCCGAGAACGTGGAGGCCATCATCGCGCGGCGGACCGAAGCGGCCAGCGGCGCCGAGCGGCAGGCCTATGAAACCCGCATCCGCAGCGCCGACGGCGCCCTCATCCCCGTCCTCGTCAGCTACACCGTTCAACCGCAGGCGCCCCCTCCGGGCGGAGTTGTCGCCGTCCTGACCGACTTGACCGAGATCAAGCGCAGAGAAGAGGCGCTGCAGGAGGCCAATCGCGCCCTGGAGGCCGCCCGGGACGAGGCTATCAGCGCGTCCAGGCTCAAGTCCGAATTCCTCGCCACCCTCAGTCATGAAATCCGCACCCCGATGAACGGCATCCTTGGCATGGCGGAATTGCTCCTGGACACGCCGCTCTCACGCACCCAACGCGACTATGCCGGGGTGATTTTTCAGTCGGGTGAAGCGCTGATGGAAATCATCAATGGCATCCTCGACTTCTCGCGGCTCGAGGCCGGACGGACGCAATTGGCGCTGAGCGCCGTGCCCATCCGCGCCACGCTCGAGCAAGTGGTCGAGTTGATGAGCGCAACGGCGCGGACAAAACACATCCTTCTGCGCTGCGCCGTCGAACCGGATTGCCCGGAAGTCATCCAGGCCGATGCCGGCCGGCTGCGCCAGGTGCTGCTCAACCTTGTCGGCAATGCCGTCAAGTTCACCGAAGCGGGCAAGGTCGACGTGCGCGCATTCCGGGCCGCGCCCGGGCGGGTACGCGTTGAAATCACCGACACCGGCATCGGGATCAGCCCGCAGTTCCGCGACCGGCTGTTCATGCCCTTCTCGCAAGGCGACTCCTCTTTGGCGCGAAGGCATGGCGGCACGGGCCTCGGGCTGGCCATCTCCAAGAGCCTGATCGAATTGATGGGCGGCGAGATCGGCGCGCTCGCGAACAGCGCGGGCGGGGCAACGTTCTGGTTCGAGCTTGCTGGCTAGAAGTCATCCCGGAAAGACTACGAGATCAACGTCCCCGCGCTTCGCGCGGGGACGTTGATCTCGTGGTTTTTCTCGTCAGAGCTGCGCGGCAGCGATGGCAGCCCGCAAAGCAACCCGGTCGTCCCACGGTCGTTCAGTCACCCCGAAACACATGGACTGCTCGTGGCCCTTTCCGCACGCGACCACCGTGTCGCCCGGCCGGGCCAACTGACAGGCGTGACGCAGGGCCTCGCCGCGATCGGGAACTCGGATGAGGATGGCCCGTGATGCGGCCGCGCGCGCGCCGGCTTCGACGGCATCGAGGATCGCATCGAGCGACTCGCGGCGCGGATCCTCGGCCGTCAGCACGACCACATCCGCGCCTTCCGCCGCCGCCCGCCCCATCAGCGGGCGCTTCTCGCGGTCGCGCTCGCCCGCGCAGCCAAAGACCACGATCAGCCGGCCGGGCGTAATCGCCTTGAGCGCCTGCAAACACGAGGCCAGCGCATTGGGCGTGTGGGCGAAATCGACGACGGCAAGGTAAGGCTGGCCGGCGTCGATCCGCTCCATCCGGCCCGGCACGCCCTGCATCGCGGCCACGCCGGACGCGATCGCCGCGCGCGGCACGCCGAGCGCGACACCGATCCCAACCGCGGCCAATATGTTCGAGACGTTGTAGTCGCCGATCAAACGGCTGCTCAGGCTGAGCCGGCCCGCCGGTGTGTCGACGGCCAGGTGCAGGCCATCAGCGGCATGTTGGATATCGACGGCGGTGATGTCGGCCGGCTTGCCGCGGCTGTACGTCAACGTGCGTCTGCCGCGGGTGAGCGCGCGCAGATACTCAAAAGAGAATGGATCATCGGCGTTGAGCACCGCGGTCTCGGCCATTTCGAACAGCCGGCCCTTTGCCGCCCGATACGCCTCGCGGGTGCCGTGCAGGTCGAGGTGCTCGTGGGTGATGTTGGTGACCGCCGCCACCGCAAACGGGATGCCATCCACCCGATGATGGGCCAGCGCGTGCGAGGTCACTTCGAGCACGCAATCGGTGAGCCCGGCGTCGCGCATCTGGGCCAGATAGTCCTGGGTCTCGTCCGCGTCCGGCGTGGTCGTGTGCAGGCCGGTCTCCATGGCCCGATCGCCAATCACCGCATTCACCGTCGAGATCATGCCGGTCCGGCGCTGCGCCGCAGTCAGGATCGCATAGGCCAGGTTGCAGGTCGTCGTCTTGCCATCGGTGCCCGTGACGCCGACCACGCGCAATGCCCGACCCGGAAAACCGCGCCAGGCCGCGCACAGCCAGGCCAGGGCCTCACGGCCGCTCGTGACGACGATCGAAGGCGCATCGGCGGGATCCGCGGACGGGCGCTCCACAACGATGGCAGCCGCCCCCCGGCGCAGGGCGTCGGGGATAAAACGGTGGCCGTCCACCGCCACGCCTTTGTAGGCGACAAAGACGGCGCCGGGCGTCACCTGGCGCGAATCGTCGGTAATGGCCAGAATTTCAGGGTTTGCGGCGCCGTGGCGGTCGTAGCGCAGATTCGCCTGGTCCAGGGCGGCCAGCAGGTCATTCCATCGCATCATGGGTGTGATGATTCTATCGCTCAGCGGCGTGAAAAACGATGAGAGCCAGCGACGCCGACCGCTGGCCCTCAAAGCAAAAGGAGGAGAAGAGGAGGTCCCACCCTGACTCTTGAGAGAGACTATATCGACCTCCGCGATTTCCTGCTATGACGTTTGCCCTACGACTGCCCTACGGCGCCTGGTGATACTGGACCGCGGGAAACGCGCCCCTGCTTCGCAGGGGCGCGTTTCCCGCTCAGCGTGTATAATCATCAGCCGAAACGGGCCTGTAGCGCAGTTGGGAGCGCGTCTCAATGGCATTGAGAAGGTCAGGGGTTCAAATCCCCTCAGGTCCATGAGAGGGGGCGGCCGATGAGGTCGCCTTCGTCGTCTAACCGAGATACGCCGGCGCAGCGCCGGCCGAAAACGGCTTCGAACGGAAGTAGTAGGTCATCCTCCCAGCGAGCCGGGAGAGCAAGGTGTGAGCCCGGCGCAGCGCCCTCGAGGAGCGCGACCGCGAAAGCGGCCAAACCAGACCGAACTCGTCCGCGAGCCGCGTGCGTAAACCCCG
>JAGOCU010000031.1:0-4545 GCA_017998555.1 Thermoflexales bacterium | reverse complement strand
AGTAGGTCATCCTCCCAGCGAGCCGGGAGAGCAAGGTGTGAGCCCGGCGCAGCGCCCTCGAGGAGCGCGACCGCGAAAGCGGCCAAACCAGACCGAACTCGTCCGCGAGCCGCGTGCGTAAACCCCGGCCCCGCCGGGCTGAGCGCATGCCGGGAACGCCCGTTAGCGCGTGCAAAGAGCGAAAGCTGAATCAGGGTGGTACCACGGGCCCACTCGTCCCTGAGCGGATGAGTGGGCCCGTTGCTTTTTCGAGGTGTCCGATGAGCGAGCGATATAACCCGGGTGAGATTGAGCCGAAGTGGCAGCAGCGCTGGCTGGCCGACGAGCTGTACAAGACCGCCGCCGCCGATGCGCGTCCGAAATATTACGTGCTTGACTTCTACCCCTACCCGTCCGGCGACGGGCTGTCGGTCGGGCACGCCCGCAACTATGTGCCCACCGACGTCATCGCGCGCTTCTATCGCATGCGCGGCTACAACGTCATGCACCCGATGGGGTTCGATGCCTTTGGCCTGCCGACTGAAAACGCGGCAATCAAGCTCAAGGCCAATCCGCATGTATTGAACGAGAAATACTCGGCCAACTACATTCGGCAGTTCAAGCTGCTGGGTCTGAGCTATGACTGGGACCGGGTCTTCAACAGCAGCCACGATTCGTTCTACCGCTGGACGCAGTGGATCTTCATCCAGATCTTCAATTCGTGGTACGACCCGCGCCTGGGCCAGGCCCGCCCGATCAGCGAGCTGGAGACTGAACTGGCCGCGCATGGGACCGGCCGCATCCTGGATGCCATTGACGCCAAGCCTGAACAGATCGGGGCCATCGCCCGCAGCGTGCCGCGCATCGGCGCCGATGTCTGGAAGGCCAAGACCGCGCGCGAGCGCAATCGCTTCCTGATGCAGTTCCGCCTGGCCTTCCGCGGCGAAAACACCGTCAACTGGGATCCGGTCGACAAGGTCGTCGTCGCCAACGAAGAGGTCGACGCCCAGGGCCGGGCCTGGCGCAGCGGCGCGCTGGTCGAGAAGAAGACCCTGAAGCAGTGGAACTTCCGCATTACCGCCTATGCGGACCGGCTGGCCCGCGACCTGGACACGGTGAACTGGCCGCAGAAGATCGTCACCATGCAGCGCAACTGGATCGGCAAGAGCCAGGGCGCCGAAGTCGACTTCACCATCGACGACGAATCCGGCGACAAGATCCGGGTCTACACCACCCGTCCCGATACGCTGTGGGGGGCGACCTTCATGGTCCTGTCGCCCGAGCACCCGCTGGTGGCGAAGATCACCACGCCCGAAAAACGAGCCGAAGTCGAGGCCTATGCCGCCCACGCCCGGGCGATGACCGATGTCGACCGAACCGACGTGAGCAAGGCCAAGACCGGTGTCTTCACCGGCGCGCTGGCCATCAACCCGGTCAACGGCGAGCGCATCCCGATCTGGGTCGCCGACTATGTGCTGATGACCTATGGCACGGGCGCCATCATGGCCGTCCCCGCCCACGACCAGCGCGACTTTGACTTTGCGACCAAGTTTGGTCTGAACATCCGGATGGTCATCCAGCCGCCCGGCGTCGAGTCGACCGACGCGTCGGTCCTGACCGCCGCGTATAGCGATCATGGTGATGGCCTGGGCCGGATGGTCAACAGCGGCCCGCTGACGGGAATGGACGCCGGCCAGTCGATCGCCGCGGCGATCGACTTCATCGAGGAGATGAAGGCCGGCCAGCGCCGGGTCAACTACAAGATTCGCGACTGGTTGATCAGCCGCCAGCGCTACTGGGGCACCCCCATTCCGATCATCCATACCGAGGACGGCGAGGTCACGGTGCCCGTCTCCGCATTGCCGGTGCGCCTGCCCGAGGTGGAGAGCTACGAACCCACGCAGACGGGCGAATCGCCGCTGGTTCAGGTCGAAGATTGGGTGAACACCCCGACCGGCCGGCGCGAGACCGACACGATGGCGACCTGGGCCTGCTCGTCGTGGTACTTCATGCGCTTCGCCGACGCGCACAACAGTGAGCGCATCTTTGATCCGAAAGAGGTCAATTACTGGCTGCCGGTTGATATGTATGTCGGCGGGGCCGAGCATGCCGTGTTGCACCTGCTGTATGCCCGGATGTGGACCAAAGTGCTCTACGACCTGGGCGTGGTCGGCTTTATCGAGCCGTTCATGAGCCTGCGCAACCAGGGCATGATTCTGGCCCCTGAACAGAAGGAAGTCGACGGCCGGATGGTCTACGAGAAGATGAGCAAGTCCAAGGGCAACGTCATCACCCCCGACGAGGTGGTGGCCGAGCACGGCGCGGACGCGCTGCGCGGTTACGAGATGTTCATCAGCGACTTCTCGCAGACTGTGCCGTGGAACACCAACGGCGTGCCGGGCGTGCGGCGCTGGCTGGATCGGGTCTGGCGGATCGTGTTGTCGCCGCTGGACGACCGCGGCGCGCCCGCGACCATGACCCCGCGCGAGCTGCGCCGGGCCGCCCATCAGGCCATCCAGAAAATCGAGCGCGACTTCGACGCCTTCGCCTTCAACACGGCGGTCTCGTCGATGATGGAGTTCACCAACACGCTCTTCAAGGCCCGCGATGCCGGGCTGGCCGAGACGCCCGAATGGAAAGAGGCCATCGACATCCTGGTCCGCCTGCTGGCCCCGATCGCGCCGCACCTGGCGGAGGAGCTGTGGGAGCGGATGGGCCTGCCCTACAGCATCCACAAACAGACCTGGCCGCAGGCCGATGCCCAGGCCGCGGCCGAGGACAGCATCGAGATCCCCGTTCAGGTCAACGGCAAGCTGCGCGATCGGATCACGGTCGCGGTTGGCACGGATGAGGCGACCATCAAGACCCTGGCTGCCCAGACAGAGGGGGCGCGGCGCTTTGTCGGCGACAAGCCCATCCGTCAGGTGATCTATGCCAAGGGCCGGCTGGTCAATATCGTGATCTAGACAGGATGGACCCGCTCAAGCTGGTCATCCTGTTTGTGTCCGTCATGCTGGCGGGGGCGATCAACGCGATCGCCGGCGGCGGCACGGTGATCTCCTATCCGGGTTTCTTGTTTGCGGGGCTGCCCGACATCACCGCCAACGCCAGCAACGCCATGGCCCTGGTGCCCGGCTCGCTGGGCAGCACCGCCGCGTATCGGCGCGATCTGGCCCCCAACCTGAAGGTCCTGGCCATCCTGCTGGTCCCGACCTTCCTGGGCGCGCTGCTCGGGGCGCTGGTGGTCGCCCGCTCCTCGAACGACTCCTTCCGCCGCATCGTGCCGTTCTTCGTGCTGGGCGCGACGCTGCTGTTCGCTTTTCGCGAGCGGGTGAATCGCCTGGTCAAGCGGGCGGCGACGGTCGCGGAAGCAGCCGACCATCTCACGCCCGGAAGCTACATCGGCGGATCGATTGCCCAGTTCTTCATCGCGATGTATGGCGGCTACTTTGGGGCCGGGATCGGGATCCTGATGCTGACCTCGCTGAGCGTGATGGGGTTGCGCAACATCCATCGGATGAACGCGCTCAAAGCGGCCCTGGCCGCGGCCATCAACGGGACCGCCGTCATCTTCTTCGCCATCGACGGCAAGATCGATTGGCCGCTGGCCCTCTTCGCGGCCGTGGGCGCGCTGATCGGCGGGTATGGGCTGGCCCGGTTGGCCCGCCGGATCAGTCCCGCCGTCATCCGCGGCTTCGTGGTCGTGTTTGGCCTGATTGCCTCGACCTATTTGTTTGCCCGGGGATATAGCCTGATCTAGCCCGCGCCAGGCTTATTTTCGGGCGCGAATCTACCCGGCTTCGCCGGGTAGATTCGCGCCCGAAAACCCGACTGGCACAGGACATTGACCCCCTTGCGCTTTAACCCTCGCTGGCTACAATCTGTGCGTCGTGCCGCAATCGCGGCACAAAACCGCACTTTTCGATTTGGAGGATTGTCAACATGATGCAGCCCGCCGGTTCGTCGTCGATGATGCAGCGCCTGATGGGCGTGATTACGCTCAAGGCCCCGATTTACAAGGAGATTGCGGAGGATCCGGCGTCGTTGGCGCCCGCCGCCATCATCACCGTTGTGGCTTCGGTGATTTCGGGCCTGATCGGTCTGTTGCTCGGCAATCCGATCATGTCGCTTGTGGCCGGTGTGCTGAGCGCCCTGCTCGGTTGGATCGTCAGCGCATTCGTGGCCGGCTTTGTCGCCGAGCGCCAGGGCGGCAAGACCAACACCCAGGAGATGCTGCGTGTGCTCGGTCACACCAACATCTTCCAGGTGCTGAACTTCATCCCCTGCCTCGGCACCATCGCCGCGATCGTGCTGGGCGCCATCGCCTTTGTCATCGCCGTGCGCGAAGCCGCCGAGTTTGACACCCAGAAGGCGGTCATCACGGCAGTCATCACCTTCATCGCCATCTTCCTGGTCAGCATGCTGATCGGCACCATTCTCGGTGTCGGCGGCGCCGCGGTTGGCGCGCTCACCACGCCCTCGCGCTAATTCTTCCCAACAGAATCACTTTCCGAAAGCGATATCCCCGCCCCGGCGAACGCCGGGACGGGGATATCGCTTTCGGAA
>JAGOCU010000317.1 GCA_017998555.1 Thermoflexales bacterium | reverse complement strand
CCGCTCACCCTCGAGCGGGGCGTCACCCACGACCCGTCATTTGAGGAGTGGGCCAACAAGGCTCTGCAATACGGCGCCGGTCACGGGGCCGAGATGTCGCTCAAGTCGTTTCGAAAGGACATCATCATCGAGTTCCTGAACGAGCAGGGTCAGCTCGTCAAGGTCTGGAAGGTGTATCGCTGCTGGGTGTCCGAGTACGTCGCGCTATCCGAACTGGATGCCAACAATGCCGGATTCGCCCTCGAGCGGATCGTGCTCCAGAACGAGGGTTGGGAGCGCGACGCCAGCGTCGTCGAGCCGGCTGAGACGTAGGCCCCTACAAAAATATGGCGCGATCACCATCCCCGCGCGAAGCGCGGGGATGGTGATCGCGCCACTCGCGCTACAGATTCTCGATTTCAAACGGCGGGATGTCATCTCCAAGCGAGAAGCCAAACACCTGCGCATAGAAATACAGCCGGCCCTCCAGCGTGCGCTGGATGTTCTCGGCTTTGCGGAAGCCGTGCTGCTCGCCCGGGTAAAGCACATACGCGGTTGGGATCTCGCGGGCCCGGACGGCCTCGAACATCAATTCGGCCTGGTTGGGCGGGACGATCTTGTCCTCGTCACCCTGAAAGAAGATCACCGGCACGGAGATGTTGCGGGCTTTGAACAAGGGCGAACGCTCGATGTACAAATCGCGCTCAGCGGGGTAGGGGCCGATCAGACCATCGAGATAGCGCGATTCGTATTTGTGGGTTTCCTTCGCAAAGATCTCGAGCTCGCTCAGCCCGAACAGGCTGGCCCCGGCCTTGAAGTAGTCGCGGAAGGCCAGCGCTGCCAGGGTGGTGTATCCCCCGGCGCTGCCACCCTCGATGGCGACCCGGTTCTCGTCGGCCAGCCCTTGGCCAACCAGGTATTTCGCCGCGTTGATGCAGTCATCGACGTCGACGACACCCCATTGGCCCCTGAGTCTTTCACGATAGGCCCGTCCGTAGCCCGAGCTGCCACCGTAGTTCACATCGACAAAGGCGAAGCCCCGGCTGGTGAAGTACTGGATGCCCATGCTGAAGGCCGCGTTGGCCGCGCTGGTTGGCCCGCCGTGGCTGCGCACGATCAGCGGCGGCCGATTGCCCTCGGGCGCGCAGTAGTCGCGGCTGGCCGGCGGGTAGTACAGCGCGTGGGAGATCGCGCCGCCCGTGGTCGGGAACGCAATCGCGCGCGGCACGCTGAAGTAGGTGGCATCGATCTCCGATGCGGCCGCATCGGAGATCGACGTCCAAGCGAGCGTCTTGAGATCCAGGGCGGTCACCGCGGTCGGCGCCCTCGCCGAGCCGGCCAGCATCAGGGCGCGCCCGCCGGCAACGCGAAGGGATCCAAAGATGCTGAACGGGCCTTCCACGGGCCTCAGCGCGGCGGCGCCTGGATCGAGCAGGCCGATCTGGCCCAGTCCATCCTGGGTATACGCGCACACGATCCGCCCGCCCTCCGCGAAGCCGTAGTTTGAGATCCGGAATTGCCAGGCCGGCTGGCCGAACTCGGCCGCCATCGGGCAGAGCGCCTCGACTTGCCCGGCCCGCCAGCGGTACAGATTCCACCAGTCTGTGCGGTCCGAGACGAAGTGCAGCACGCCGCCGGGCGACCATTCGGGCTGGCAGATCGATTCGGTCGGGCCGCCGGCGACCTTGACCGCTTCGTCCAGCGTCCCGGCCTCATCCACATGCGCCACCCACAATTCGCAGCCGTCCCAGGGCAGGTTCGGGTGATTCCAGGTGAGCCAGGCCAGATATTCGCCATCGGGCGACAGGCGCGGCGCCGCGTAGAAATCGTTGCCCGACACCAGGAGCGTCCCGCCGTTCAGGTCGCCGCCCGCGCGGATCGCGACGAGGGTGTTGATCGCTTCGCCGCTGCCAGTGTGATCTTCACGCACGGCGATCAGATGATTCCGTGCCGGATCGAAGACGGCATCCGCGAAACGGTATGAAACCGCGGGGGTGATGGCAACCGGGGCGGCGTCGTCGGCCTGGCGATACAGCCGCTGGTCGTCGAAGTTGCTGAACCAGAGCACGCCGTCGGCAACCACATAGGCCCCGCCGCCGTATTCGTGAACGCGGGTCCGGGCGTTGAATCCCTTTGGCGTGCGATCGAACGTTGTGCCATCCGGCTTGCGCTGGACGATGACCTGCCGGCCGCCCTCGGCGGGCCGCAGCTCGATCCAATACACATCCGCCCCATCCGCGGTCACCTCGGCCAATTGGATGGACCTGGCGGCGACGCGGTCGGCGGCGATGGGCGATTTCCACGAACCGTACGGGGCGACCGTGCTGTTGCTCATGCCGCTCATTCTAGATGCGCGGCGTGGACGAGCTCAGCATCCCGGAGGGATGCCAGCAGGTAGCCGGCGGTTGAGCGCAGCGATACCGCCGGAAACGTGACGAGTTATTTCAGATGTATCCCAATGTCAACCAGCGCCCGCGCTTCGAGCAGCAGGCGCGGGTGGCGGACAAAGGCAGCCAGCATCAGCTGGCCATGGTTCATCTTGTCGGGCGGCTGGCTGGCCAGGGTGGCCAGGATGTCGACATACTCGCGCTCGCTCATCCCGGCCAGCAGGCGCCTCAGGCTGAGCAGGCCGGCCCGCTGGCGCCCGTAGCGCGCCCGCCAGGCATCGTCGTAGGACTTCAGCGAGGACGCGGACACGTCGTCCTGCCTGAGGGCCCGAATCGCGGTCTGGGCCGCCAGGTCGGCGGCCATCATGGCCAGGTTGATCCCGCCGCCGGTCATGGGTTCGGCTTGATGGGCGGCATCGCCCACGACCAGCAGCCCGCCGGCCGAAATCTGCTTGAGGCCGCCCGAGACCGGGATGCCTCCGGCCGCGACGCTCAGGATGCTGGCGCCGGGGACCCGTTTCGCCAAAAAGCGATCCAGACAGACCCGGGCTTCGCCTTCCGTGGCGCGGTCGCCGCCGAGCACAAGCCCAACGTTGGCGACATCATCACCTTTGGGGAAGACCCAGGCGTAGCCGCCCGGCGCGATGGAGGGGCCCAGATGGTATTCGGCGATGTCCGGCGTCCAGCCGCCCGGCGGCGCGCACACCAGATACTGCAGGCCGGCATACAGGTCGGACAGGGCGGGCACGGTCTTGAGCCCCGCCCATCGCGCGGCCTGGGATTCGGTGCCGTCGGCGGCGATGACGATTCGGGCCCGCACCTCCTCGGGCGCGCCAAGGCTGCGGATGCGCGCGCCGCAGACGTTGCCGTTCGCGTCGGTCAGCAAGCTCTCGGCCTGAGTTCGCGCCAGCACGTCCGCCCCTGCCCGGGCCGCAAGACGGGCCAGCTCGAGGTCGAAGACCTTGCGGTTGACAATCAGGGTGAGTTCGGATGGCAGGACCGTCCGCGCGCCCGCGGCGCTGCAAAACGCAAAGCGCGAGATGCGCGCGTCGATCCATTTCGAGTCCAGATCGATGTAGGGCCGGGTGCCCTCGGCCCCGATCGCCTCTCCGCAGCGCACCGGCGCGCCGATCTCCTGGCGCTTCTCGATCATCAGCACGCGCAGGCCGGCCTCGGCGCAGCGCCGCGCGGCGATCGAGCCGCCCGGCCCGCCTCCGATCACCAGGACGTCAACGCTGCGCGGCATGGCCGTTC
>JAGOCU010000316.1 GCA_017998555.1 Thermoflexales bacterium | reverse complement strand
ATATCGGGGAGACGGATCGGGCGGGGCTCTTTGTGGCTGGCGGCTGCAACGGCAACTCGGCCATGTCCTCCGACGCGATCGGAAGCGTGGCCGCGCACCTGATGACGCAGGGCGGGCTTCCCCCTAGCTATGCGCCTGATGCATTCGAGCTTGTATGGTCTTGAACCTCACAAGGACGCGCAACCGAACTCCTGAACCATGCCAACACACGTCGCCGAGCCAGGCTTAGCAATCAACAGAAGAAAGGAAGAAAGGGAGGAACAAACGCTCCCTCCCTTTCTTCCTTTCTTCTGTTGAAACACTTGCCCGGCGAGGCACTCTGCGTTGTTGCTGACGCGCAGCGGAGGACTTTGCAAGAGCCATGCCTGGCGCCTACCTCCCAGGTTCAGGAAGTGACAAACCCGTACAATCGTTCAACGTGAAAACCTTCCGCATCGCGGTTCTCCCCGGCGACGGCATCGGCGGTGAGGTGGTGGCCGAAGCCGTCAAGGTCCTCCGCGCTATCGAGCCGTTGATGCCGGGCGTCTTGTTCGAACTCACCGAGCACTCGGTCGGCGCGGCCGAATATCTGAAAAACGGCGACCCGCTGCCGGAGTCCGCATTTGAGGCCTGCCGGACCGCCGATGCCGTGCTGCTCGGGGCGATGGGCCTGCCCTCGGTGCGCTGGCCGGATGGCAAGGAGTTAACGCCCCAGATCGACCTGCGCGAGCGGCTCGACCTGTATTGCGGCCTGCGCCCGATCCGGCTGTATCACGCCGCGCACTGCCCGCTCAAAAACTACGGCGCGGGCGAGATCGATTTCGTCATCTTCCGCGAGAACTGCGAGGGCCTGTTCTCCTCCCGCCTCGCCCCGCGCGAACCGGGCGCAGATGAAGCCCGCGACACGCTGCTGATCACCCGGCGCGGCGCCGAGCGGATCTGCCACGCCGCCTTTCGCGAGGCGCTCAAGCGCCGCAGGAAAGTGACCCTCGTCGACAAGGCCAATGTGCTGCCGTCGATGGTCTTTTTTCGGGCGGTCTTTGATGCGGTCGCCGCGCAATACCCAACGGTCGAGACCGAGCGGGTCTATGTCGACGCGATGGCCCTGTATCTGGTCCAACGCCCGCATACCTTTGACGTGATCGTCACCGAGAACATGTTTGGCGACATCCTGTCCGATTTGGCCGCGGGGCTGATTGGCGGAATGGGCATGGCGCCCTCAGCCGATATCGGCGACACGTGCGCGGTGTTTCAGCCCTCGCATGGCACCGCGCCGGACATCGCCGGCAAGGGCATCGCCAACCCCATTGCGACGATCCTCTCCGTGGCCCTGATGCTCGACTGGCTCGGCCATCCCGAGACGAAGGCCGCCGCACAACGCATCAACACAGCCGTCGAAGCCGTGCTGGCCGATCCTGCCAATCGCACCCGCGACCTGGGCGGGGCGCTGAGCACCACCCAGATGGGCGATCTGGTTGCGGCGAAATGCAAATCGGTCAATCATTGAGGTTGAACAATAATGCCCGCCATGCAACAGATCATCGACTTCATCCTCGAGATCGACAAGCTCAAGGGCGTGGCCCGCAAGACCCGCCCGCTCGGCCTCGATCGCTACGAGAACTCGGCTGAGCACAGTTGGCAGATCGCCCTGCTGGCGGCCTCCCTGGCTTCGTATGCCGCTTCACCCATCGACATCAACCGGGTGATCCTGATGCTGCTCGTCCATGACATCGGCGAGATCGACACCGGCGATACGATCTTCTTTGCCGAAGGCGGCTGGGCCGAGCGCAAGGCCGACGAACTGGCGGCTGTGATGCGTATCTTCGGGTTGTTGCCCACAGCGCAGGCTGCGCTGTATCTGGCGTTATGGCAGGAGTTCGAGGCTGCCGAGACGCCCGAAGCGTGCTTCGCCAACGCCGCCGACCGGGCCATGCCGGTGCTGCTCAACCTGGCCAACGGCCGGCCGAGCTGGCGCGAGAACGGGATCAGCTATGCGCGCGTCGTGGGCAAGATCGCCCCGCCGATTCAGGCCGGCTGTCCGGCGTTGTGGGACTACCTGCAACCCCGGCTGGAGGACGCCCGCCGGCGCGGTTTCTTTGGCGAGTAGGAGCACAATAGGAGTCACAAACCGAATTCTTGTCGGAGGAGATATCCCCCGATAGGGTATTCTGTTGGGAGTTCTAGGGGTATAGGTCGTCAGGCCGCGACAGGATGGGGATGCCATGCAGGAACTGGATAGTCACATTCAGAGCGTTGGCGCCGCGCCGGGCATCGAGCACGACGACATCGGCAGTCTTCCCGGCGGCGCGGGCCCCGCGCGCGTCACCTGCATCGACTACTGCCTGGATCAGGTTTCGATCCAGGAGATCAATGACCTCGACGACTTCACCAGCCGGCATCGCCCCGCCTGGACCAGGGTGCGCTGGATCAACGTGGACGGGCTGGCCGACACACAGGCCATCCAGACGCTGGCCCGAAAATACGATCTGCACCCCCTCTCCGTCGAGGACATGCTCCACGAAGGCCAACGGCCAAAAGTTGAACCGTACGGCGGCGAAGAAAGCGACCACCAGGCCCGCCTGTTCATCGTCACGCAGGCGATGGATCTCGTGGAAGGCCGCCTGCGCAACGAGCAGGTCTCCATCTTCCTGGGACACAGCACGGTCCTGACTTTTCAGGCCACCCGAAGCACGGAGTGGGATCCTCTCCGACAGCGCATCAAGCTGAAGGGCTCGCGCCTGCGCAAGAGCGACGCGAGTTTTCTGGCCTATTCATTGCTGGACGCCCTCATCGACCACTGTTTCCCGATCCTGGAGGCGTTCAGCGAACGCGCGGAGGAACTGGAGGCGCTGATTCTCGAGCGCTCCCAGCCCGAATTGCTCAGCCAGATCCACCAATTCAAGCGCGATCTCCTGCTCTTGCGCTGGGTGGTTTGGCCAATGCGCGAGGTGGTCTCTGGGCTCCAGCGCGAACCGCACGAATGCGTCAGCGATACGACCCGGGTCTATCTGCGAGACCTCTACGATCATGTGATTCAGATCATCGATCTCATCGAGACCTATCGCGAGATCGCCAGCGACCTGATCGAGACCTATATGTCCTCGGTCTCGAACCGAATGAACGAGATTATGAAGGTGCTGACTCTGATCGGCACGATTTTCATCCCGCTGACATTTTTGGCCGGGGTGTATGGAATGAACTTTCACTTCTTTCCCGAGCTGGACCAGCCCTGGGCCTATCCGGCGTTCTGGGGGGTGTGTATTGCTACCGCCGTCGGCATGTTGTTGATGTTCCGCCGCCGCCGCTGGCTGTGATGTGAATCCATTATGGGAAGCGATATGCCCAGGCTTCGCCTGGGCATATCGCTTCCCGAATAGAATCGTTTTGAGGCAGAGATGAGCTGGAAATTCCTGGAAGACGGGCAGCCTGAACTCGCGACGTTCGGGGCCGAGCGCCTGAACGGCAAAGTCGCCTATCTGGCCACCATGCGCGCGGATGGCGCGCCCCGGCTGCATCCAATGACACCGATCATCGGCGAGGGCCATCTGTTCGTGTTCATGGAGCCGACCTCGCCAAAGGGCCACGACCTGCGGCGGGGCAGCCGATACGCGATGCATTGCGCGGTGGGCGACAACAGCGGCGCGAGCGGCGAGTTCAGC
>JAGOCU010000315.1 GCA_017998555.1 Thermoflexales bacterium | reverse complement strand
CGGCCTGTCCCGCCCGCGTCGCGAGAAGCTCTACGCCGAATGGAAAAAGGCCGTCACCCGGACCTTCGATTGGCTGTGATGTTTTATGAATGGCGATCCCCCGGCGAAGCCGGGGGATCGCCATTCATATTTAACGTCGGCCGTCAACCCGCAAGATGCGCCCGCTGACCATGCGCGCCGCGCGCAGGGGCGAGTCGGCTTCTTCCGGCGAGAAACCCGCGCCGCCGTCGGGGCCCTGATCGTCATAGCTGCCGTTTGACTTGCGCATGTAAGCGGCGAGTTCATCGCGAGCCTGTTCAATATGGGCAAGTTCGAGGTCGATCAACATCGCCAGATGGTCGACGGCGACATCCCCCACGCCGAGGGCGGTCTGGAAGTGGGGCAGACACAACCCGCTGCTGGCCTTGAAGGCTTCGTAGAGCCGCTTGTCCTTGATATCCCGGGCCAGCGCCCTGAGATAAATGACTTCCTGATCGCGCTCGTAGTCGCACAACACGCAGTTCCGGCGCGGAACGACCGCATCCCGCACGTTGCGGATTGCCCCGCGCAGGGCCAGGGACAGAATGCTCGCAAACGATCCGGTTCGGCGCGGCGCGAGCGCGGCGATCTGGCGGGCGACATCGTTCAGGATGTCGTGGTGCAGGATTGCCGTGCCAGCCATTCGGGCCGGGCCGGGGAGCAGGCTGGCGTGGGCGCTGCAGAAGCCGCGCGCTTCGCGGATCTCGGCCCGGCGCTCGATGATGTTGAGTTGCTCGTAGAAATAGGCGTCGATCCGGGAGCGCACCGATTTGTCCACCAGCCTGCAGACCGGACAGCCGGGTTCGCCCATCGCCTCGATGAGCTCGAAAAACGTCCCGGATTTGTTCATAGCCAGCCCAGGGCCTTCATCAGCCCGGTGACGATCAGGGTGCCGGCCGCGCACAGGCCGGACAGCGCCGCGGCGCTGCTCCGATCGGTCCGCATCCGCCACCACATCCAAATGGCCAGCGCGAGCGGAATCAGGCGCGGCAGAAACGCGTCGAGCCAGGGCTGAACATAGACTCGCGCGGATTCCAGCGAGATGCTGGCCGTATCGAAGCTCATCGGCGCGAGCCGGACCAGCAGCGCCCCGAGCACAAAGGCCCCCAGGCGCTCGGCGGCGAACGCCCCCGCTCGCAGCCACGTATTCTGATCGGCCCAGCGCAAGCCAGCCAGCCCCCAGGTATGCCCGGCATGGAACGCGATCCAGGCCAGCCCCAGCACCACCACCGACTGCAGAATGACAAACAGCAGCGGTCCGAGCAGGCTGCCCTGCGCCGCCATCGCCGCCCCAATGGCAACCAGCACCGACGTGGCAAGACCGCCGACCAGGGCGTCTCCGGCGGCGCCCGTCACCGTCATCACCGCCGTTTTGGCCCCGATGAGTTCGGCGCTGGTTGACGCCTCCGACGCGAGGTCGCCTTGGGTTGCGGCGGCGCGACCTTCGGCTGCCACCAGCGCGCCGACCAGGCCTGCCCCGAGCGTGGGCTCAGTCGCGAAATAAGTCAGGTTGCGGCGCAGGGCGATGGCCCGCCGCTCCTTGTCAGGATACAGCGCGGACAGAGCGGGCGCGAGCGCGGCGGCCAATCCGATGTTCTGTCCGCGTTCGAAATTGGTCGCGGCGCCGCCGAAGAATTGCCACAGCAGGAAGGACGAAAGCAGCGTTACGGGCGCCGCCGGTTCGGTCTTGCCTGGCAGCCGGCGGACTTCGCCCATATCCGATGTCGGCGCCTCCGCTTCGACGGCGGCCGGCAGCTCGCCCGGCGTGCGCCGGGCGATGAAGGCGTGTATCAGCGCGATCGCGGCCCCGAGAACGAAGAGCGGCACGGCCCGCGGCAGGGATCCGCCGCCGTCCATGGCGAACTGCGCAACGATCCAACCCAGTCCAACATACGCGATCGCGCTGCCGCTTGCGACGGCCCGCAGGCTGATGGCGATTCCGAGGATGATG
The DNA here is from genome assembly GCA_017998555.1 of Thermoflexales bacterium. Classification (GTDB taxonomy): domain Bacteria; phylum Chloroflexota; class Anaerolineae; order J036; family Brachytrichaceae; genus Brachythrix. The sequence goes on along the minus strand of JAGOCU010000315.1, from coordinate 1,672 downwards.
AGGAGTTGCTGGAATAGCCGCATGGCGTAGGCCGCCCAATCGGGGATGCGGGTCGACCATGCGGCGATGGCTTGCGCGTCAGCGGACAGCAGCAGGATCAGAGCGGGGAAGAACGAGATCAGAAAGAGCCAGATCTGGCTTGGCAGCACATTGATGAAGGCGACGATTCGGCCATCGCCGCGTTCGGCGAAAAAATCCGCCCAGTGAGCGAGCACGGTGTTGAAGGCGCCGGCCATGAAGTTGAGCGCGAACCCCAGGGCGGCCAAACCCCCAAGAATGGCCAGTGTCTGGGGCGACTCGTTCCGGATTCCCGCCAGCATCAGGACCGGCACGCCGACGTAGCCCATCAGGCCGATATCGGGTCCGACCCGCACGCGCAGGGCCGACAGGCCGAGGGTCGCCAGGTTCAGGCCCGCCCCAAGCGCGGCCCCCCGGGCGGGATCGCCCAGGATCAGGCCGGCGATGGCGCCCCCGACCAGGGGTTGGGCAAAAACGGTATTTCCCAACCCTGCCGAGAACGCCGAACGCGCGAACGCATAAAAGAGCGCGATCAGCGCGGCCTGAATCACGCTCATTTTGCTTTACCGGGTGTCTTTGCCCTGTCTGCTGGTTTGGTTGCGCTCTTCGCGGGCGGCGGACCGCCATGGGCTTTGGACGCGGGCGCAGGCTTTGTCCTGGCAGCGTCGGGTTTGCTCGCAGTCGTCGCGGCGCCCCTGGCTTTGCCAACGGGCGCCTTGACGGCAGAAGTGACGGCGGCGCCGTTCTTTTTGCCTGCGCCTTTGGCGGGCGTGGCCGCGACCCTGGCCGCGGGCTTGACCGGCCGCGCGGGCGGTTGGGTCTTGGGCGCTTCAGCCGTTTTGACGGGCGGACGCGACAGCATCAGGCGATCATAAAGCGCCAGCACGTTCGCGGTGTGCAGTTGGGTGACCGCGCCATTGAGCAACACCCGCGGCATCCCGCACTGTTCGATGGGCAGGCGGCCGGCTTCTTCGCGCGGCGCGCCGGTTTCCACCAGTTTCTCGACTTTGCCCACCAGCGTCTCGAGGTAATGGTTGCTCCGCCGCATGTTTTCCTTGATCTCGCCGCGCAGGATGATCTCGCCATGCCCCTGCACGATGCAGTCGAGTTGCATGCCCGCGACGAGCTCGATGGCCTGGCGAATTGCCGCGACATCGGCGCCTGGATCGCTGACCGTGGGGAGGGCCATGATCGTATCGCCGGCAAAGAGCAGTTTCTCTTCCTGGAAGAGCACCGCGATCGAATCGGGCGTGTGGCCCGGCATGCGCAGGAGTTCCAGCGTCTTGCCAGGCAGGCGCAATGCGAAATTGCCCTTGTCAAAGGTGATGGTCGGCAGGCGCAGCCGGACAAGGTTCAGGGACGGCGACTGGACCTTGGCTTGTTCGAGCGCCTCAAACCCGTGGGCGATCATCAGGTCGCGGCACAGGGTGTGGCTGATGACCTCCGCGCGTGGGAAGAAAGCCGCGCCATAGACATGGTCCGCCTGATGCTGCGTGTAAATGATGTAGCGGACGCCATCGGGGCACAGCCGATTGACGAGCTGCGCGATCTGGACCGTTTCCTCGGGGAAGGGCAGCGTGTCGATCAAAACACCAATGGTGCCTGAAACAATGAGACTTGCCGTGACCTGGTAATAAAGCTCGCTGGTGAAGAC
>JAGOCU010000030.1:11940-13658 GCA_017998555.1 Thermoflexales bacterium | reverse complement strand
ATCCGCGGCCGGCCGTCGACGCGGGCCAGTCCGCCGCCGCGATCCTCGAGCCGGCGCGGAATCACTTCAAAGCTCAGCGCCGCGCCGCGCTGAAGGTGGGCGCCCAGAATGCCCGGGTCGAGGTCAGCGCCCACCGTGTCGATGTTGCGCAGCACCAGCGTGCGCAGGGCCGGGCGCGCGCGCAACAAACGGGCCAACACGCCATTACGCAACATGTTTGGCGCCTCATACCAGTGGCCAACCGGATGCAGGCATTGGGCCGGCAGGTTGTCCACATAGTCGGCGCCCTCGCCAGCCTGCGCCGCCCAGGCAGTCAACGCCTCGCGCGCGCCCTCGCGCATCTTCTGCTGTTGGGCATCGAGCTGCTGTTGGGGCATCTCCTCCCACAGGAACCGCAAATCGCGCGTCATGGGCACCAGCCGCAGCCCGATCGCGCGCCCGGGCGAGAGCAGCGCGCGCGTCTCGCCCTCATGCGAGGCCAGGTAGGCGCTGATGGCCGACTGGCTGACGTAGCTGGTGGTCACCACGTGGGGGATCGCCACGCCCCAGGCGCGGCTGGCCTTGCGGCTCTGGGCGAGATGGACTTCGAGAAAACGGCGGTGCCGGCCGGCCATCCGGCAAAACGGATACAACGCCTTCACCACACCTGCGCCCTGCGTCCAGCGGCTGCCTGCGCCGGCGGCCAGGCTGATCATCGCCACTTCGCCGGCGGCGAGCGCGCGCGCGCCGATATCGGGCGCGGCGCGCGCGCCCGTGTCGATGATGTCCCCCGGCCCGACGTCCTCTATCCGGGCATGGGCGGCCAGACGGTTGTGGGCCAGACCAATTCGACCATGCCGCAGATCAGCGCGGATCTGTTCGTGGTGGGCGGCATCAAAGCCATTCTCAGCCAGGACCGCGCGCAGACCCGCCACAGACGCCGGGCCATCGCCCACAGCGCTGGGCGATTCGACGATCGGGCGCGGCGCGCGAAGCCGGGAATATCCAGCCGGGAGATCCGCCGGGGTCAGCCGCTCAGCCCGTGAGCCATCATGATTGATCGCAAAGTCATAAACGACCGGATCCATCGCAAACGGCATCGAGGTGTCCAGGGTCCGCCGCGTGTCGCGCAGAATCCGATCCAGGAACGCCTGACCCTCGGACTTTCGGCCGGGCGCAAAGATGAATCCCATCCCGCCGCCCGACATCCCGCCCAGCATCCAGAAGCCCCAGAAGTCGGCGCCAAACGCCGCTTCAGTCTGGGCAATAAGCGACTCGGTGTAGTGATTGGTCGCCCACGGGATGATGGTGGTGAGCGGGCCGCGAAAGTTGCGGGTCGTGGCCGCTCCGATCGCGCGCGGGTCGCGGCCCTTGAGCGCCTCCAGCACCTCGCCCAGGATGCGTTGGGCTTCCTGGCGCGCCTCCCACTCGGCGCCGGAGCGCAGGAGGTACTTCTCGGTCACCATCTCCAGTATGGGTCCAACGTTTTGAGCCATTCCTCCGTGGACCAGAACCAGGCTGTCTTGCAGCGCCTGATCGAGAGCCTGATCCGGGCCGGATTGCGAGAAATCGAGGAGGCGATGCGAGGGAAGCAAACATCCACGGCTGACGCCATACTCGGGGTCGCCGGGCCGCGACCGCACACCCTCGATCAGTTTTATTCCGGGCCAGAGTCCGCCGGAATCCTGCCATCCGCCACCCGAGCCGGCCAGCCATTCGCCCAGGATCGCGCGGGCTGC
>JAGOCU010000030.1:9011-11840 GCA_017998555.1 Thermoflexales bacterium | reverse complement strand
AGCATTTCCGGCCGGGCGCGCAGCGCATGCGCGTCTGGCGAGACAAGATCGAACATCCAGCGATTGCCCGGGGACTCGCGCACGCTGCGGCGGACCTGGTCCGCGAGGGTCTGAAAGGCCAGACCGCGATACGCTTCGGCCAGGGCGCTCGAGATGGCATCGGTCTGCCCGGTCCGGGTTTGCTCCGCGAGAAACAGGTCAATGGCCCGCGTGTATTGGCGCGCGAGGAGCGCCTGGTGTCCGGCAAACGGGATGCGCCCGGCCGCGCCGCCCGGCAGTCGCGGCGGCAGATGATAGCGGTGAATCGCGTGCAGGAAGAGCTGCGCCCGCACCCGCTCGTAGAGATTCTCGCTCGCCCGCCAGAACGTATCGAGGGCGTTGCACTCGGCGCCAAGCGCGCCGGCATCCAGCGTCTCGCACACCCGGGCCAGGTCCTGGTCGCGCACGCGCGGATCGTCGGCGGTGATGAGGTCGATAAGCCGGCTCATGGCGCCAATGCTACCCGCTGGAAATGCCTGATGCGCCAGGCGAACCCGTTGCGGCGCAACGGGTATCGCCTGGCGTTTTTGGCGGGAAAGACTTCAGGCCGCGGCGCGCAAAGCGGCTTCGCCCAGGCCCAGATACATCGTGTCGAAGTACTGCGACACCATCCGCCGTGTGCTGAACTCGGGCGCGCAGGTGACGATGGATTCCTTCACCCACTGCAGCCAGCGGTGCGGGATGCCATCCTCGTCCTTGTCATAGTACAGCGGAATAAGCTCATTCTCCAACGTGTCAAACAGCGACTTCGCGTCCGCCACATCCTGAGCCTCATCGGAAGGATAGGTCTGCTCGGTCCCGATCCGCCAGCCGTTCTTGCCGTTCCAGGCCTCGGGCCACCAGCCATCCAGCACACTGAAGTTGAGCGCGCCATTCAGGGCCGCCTTCATCCCGCTCGTGCCGCTGGCCTCGTGCGGCCGGCGCGGGGTGTTCATCCAGACATCGACGCCGTGGACCAGAAAGCGCGCGACGTTCATGTCATAGTCTTCGATGAAGACCATCCGGCCGGCCGTGTCGGCATTCTTGATCACCCGATAGAGGTCCTGAATCAGGCGCTTGCCCGGCTCGTCGTTCGGGTGCGACTTGCCGGCATACAGGATGTGCACCGGCCGGGCCGGATCGGTGATCAGCCGGACGAGGCGCGGAATATCGCGCAGAATCATCGTCGCGCGCTTGTAGGTTGGGAAGCGCCGGGCGAAACCGATCATCAGCGAGCCCGGCTCCACCAGCACGCCGCTGGCGATGGTCTGGACCGGATGCTGGGTATGGGTCACCCACTTTCGGCGGGCGCGATCGCGCATAAAGGAGGTCAGCATCCGCTTGTAGTGCTTGCGGATCGTCCAGAGGTCCCCATCGGGGATGTCGTAGACGGCCTTCCACATCTCATTGTCGTCAGCGCGGCTCATCCAATTCGGGCCGAGATGCTCGTCGTACAGCCGGCGCATCCGGCGCGAAATCCAGGTTGGGATGTGAATGCCATTCGTGATGTAGCCAATCGGCCGGGCGTTTTTCTCGAACATCCAGCTCCACATTTCACCGGCCACCTCGCCGTGGAGCTTGCTCACCCCGTTGGCCCGTGAGGCCATCCGCAAGGCCAGGACGGTCATGCCGAACAATCCGTCATGGTCCGCCAGCGACATAAACTGCTCGCGGGTCAGGCCGAGCTGGTCCCAGAATCCCCACAACTGCCGGTCAATCTGCCAGGGCGCAAAGGTGTCATTCCCGGCCGGCACGGGCGTGTGGGTGGTGAAGACCGTCGAGGCCCGGATGGTGGCGTGCGCCTGTTCGAAGTTGAGACCCTGATCCTGGATGTACTCGCGAGCGCGCTCGAGGGTCAGGAAGGCCGGATGCCCTTCATTCATGTGCCACACGGTCGGCTCGATCTTCATCGCCCGAAGCGCCCGAACGCCGCCGATGCCAAGCAGCACCTCTTGCGGAATCCGCGTATCGGGATCGGGGTTATAAAGCCGCTGGGTCAGCGCACGATCCTGGCTCTTGTTTTCGGGCAGATCGGCGTCGAGCAGATACAAGGGCACCCGGCCCACCTGGGCAAGCCACACCCGCGCCCACATTTCCTTGTTGGGCAGCTCGATGGCGACCTTGAGAGGTTCGCCGGCGGCGTCCAGCACGGGCGTGACCGGCAAATCGGCGAAATCGAGTTTCTCGTAGTCGGCCTCCTGCCAGCCATCCTCGGTGATGCGCTGGCGAAAGTAACCCAGCAAATACATGAAACCCATGCCGACAAGCGGAATGCCAAGGTCGGAAGCTTCCTTCAGGTGATCGCCGGCAAGCACGCCCAGACCGCCCGCGTACAGGGGCAGGCATTCATGCAGGCCAAACTCGAAGGAAAAATAGGCAATTTGGCCCTTGTAGTCTGGATGCTTCGTCTGCAACCAGGTCTTGTCCGGGCCGTCCTTCGCCATGTAGCGGCTCAGGTCGTCGATGACGCGGTCGTAGAGATCGAGATACTTCTTGTCCTTGGCGACGGTGTTCAGGTCCTTGCGGGCGACCTGGCGAAGAAAGCGGACGGGGTTGTGTTCGAGCGTCTCCCAAAGGACCGGGTCAATACGCTGAAAGAGTGTCTGGGCTTCGCTGCGCCAGGTCCACCACAAGTTGTAGGCCAATTCGCCCAGCCGGTCGATACGACGCGGCAGACTGCGCATGAGAGTTTCAATTGAGGGATGAGTCACAGTAATGGGATCCTCCTGGGATCGGTAAACCGGATTAGGCGTCCTGGCCCAGAGCGGATAGCATTGTACCCGCTGGATTCCAGCGCGTGGCGATCCGGCG
>JAGOCU010000030.1:2193-8911 GCA_017998555.1 Thermoflexales bacterium | reverse complement strand
GGCGAGCTTGAGGGCGCCAAGTACAAGGACTACACCGTGGTCGCCGGCGACAGCCTGAGCGCGATCGCGCAGAAGGTCCTCGGCAATGGCGCGCGCTGGAAGGATGTCTTCAACGCCAACAAGGAGAAGATCGCCGACCCGAACCTGATTCACCCCGGGATGGTGATCAAGGTTCCGACCCACTAAACCGGCCGGCGGTTTTCGGGGCGCGCTCACGGGCGCGCCCCGTTTTGTTTTTTCGTGGCGTCACCCGCCACGCGATTGGCGGGATCAGCCTGCCCGCGCTCCGCGCGAGGAGGGCGATTCCGCCGACGATATTCAAGCCGTGGAGGTCGATCGGACTCGAAATGCAGGCCATTCCCCGCGTTCGTTGACACCGGCGCGCATCGCCTTTACACTGCATGCATTCTTGACTCGTTGCGGAGGAAACCACGATGTTGAACCTTGCCATGTTCGTAGAAAACCAGGCCCGCCGCCACCCCGGCAATTCGGCCGTCGTCATGGGTCCCATGCGCCTGAACTATGCCCAACTCAATGGGATGGCCAACCAGGTCGCCAATGGCCTCAAGGCGATGGGGATACAGCCGGGTGACAAAGTGGCCCTGACCTGCCCGAATGTTCCGTATTTCCCGGTCATCTACTACGGCATCCTGAAGGCCGGCGCTGTCGTTGTTCCCCTGAATGTGCTGAACAAGGGCCGCGAGATCGCCTATTTCCTCAAGGATTCCGACGCCAAGGTCTACTTCTGCTTCGAGGGCACGCCCGAGCTGCCCATGGCCCAGTTTGGCAGCGAGGGTTTCAAAGAGGCCGGGACCGTGCAGAAGCTCGTCATCCTGACCGCCAATCCGGCCGGCCCGTCGCCCATCGAAGGCATCGAGACGTTGGGAATGTTCATCGCCAAACAGCCGCCCGTCTTTGACACGGTCATGCGCGCCGACAACGACACGGCCGTCATCCTCTACACGTCGGGGACCACCGGCCAGGCCAAGGGGGCCGAGCTCACCCACAGCAACATGATCACAAACGCGATCGTGTCGCGCGATCTGCACGGCATGTTGGGCTCCGAACGCAGCAACCTGCTGGTCGCCCTGCCGCTCTTTCACTCATTTGGTCAGACTTGTCAGATGAACGCCGGCTTTCTGCAGGGGAACTGCATCGTCCTGGTCCCGCGCTTTGACGCCAAGTCCGTCCTCGAGACGATGGTGGCCGAGAAAATCAACTACTTCAGCGGCGTGCCGACGATGTTCTGGGCGATGCTCAACTACGCGACCCAGTCGGGGTTTGACACCAGCAAGGTCAAGGAAAACCTCAAGCTGTGCTCGGCGGGCGGCGCGGCGCTCCCGGTCGAGGTGCTCAACGGCTTTGTCAAGGCATTCGGCGTGCCCATCCTCGAAGGGTATGGCTTGAGTGAGACGGCCCCGGTTGCGACCTTCAACCAGCTCGACGCGCCGACCAAGCCAGGTTCCATCGGCACACCCGTCTTTGGGGTTGACGTGCGCCTGGTCGACGAAAGCGACAAGGATGTCGCCGTTGGCGAGCTTGGCGAGATCATCATCCGCGGCTACAACGTGATGAAGGGCTACTACAAGCGGCCCGAGGCCACCGCCGATGCGATGAAAGGCGGCTGGTTCCACACCGGCGATATCGCGAAGAAGGATGAAGACGGCTACCTCTACATCATGGACCGCAAGAAGGACATGATCATCCGGGGCGGCTTCAACATCTATCCGCGCGAGCTCGAAGAAGTGATGATCACCCACCCCGGGGTGTCGCTGGTGGCCGTGGTCGGGATGAAGGACGACGCGCTGGGTGAGGAGGTCAAGGCCTTCGTTGTGCGCAAACCCAACGCCACCGTGACCGAGTCCGAGCTCATGGCCTGGTGCAAAGATCGCATGGCGGCCTACAAGTATCCGCGCGCGATCGAGTTCAAAGACGCGCTGCCGATGAATGCGACCGGCAAGATCCTCAAGCGCGAGCTACGCGCCTAATTGGTGGGGGCGAATAGCACCCGGCCTTCGGCCGGGTGCTATTCGCCCCCTGATGAACGGAAGCCAGCGACGGTCGCGCGTTGCTGCGGCTCGCCGCCTTCGTCGAGGTAGTACATCACCCGATCGAGCAACCCGGCATAGCGTTGCTTGAGCAGGCCCGGCATCTCGGCCCAGGTGCCCTCGGCTGCGAAGGTCTCCAGCATTTCGTCGGTGACCAGAGCCGGCATCTCCGCCCACTTCCCCCGCGCGGCCAGCGCCGTCAGCGCTTCGGCCGCGGGCTTCCAGCCATGCATCTCGAAGACCGGGTGATAGGTCGGCGTGCTGGCGTAGAAGCTGATCTGCTGGCGGGCGAGCGCGCGGGCCTTCTCGCGCTCGGCCGGGGTGTCGCCGACGACCACGAAGACGCTCGAGGCCAGCCGCACATCACCCCGCCCGCGCCCGCTGGCCTTCAATCCGGCTTCGATGTTCGGCAGGACGAATTCGGCGACGTATTTCGGGGTGTGGAATGGATGCACGTGGAAGCCGTCGCACACCTCGCCGGCCACCCGGCACAGATGCTCGTTGACCCCGGCGATGTAGATCGGGATGTCCGGATGATCGATCGGTCCCGGGTTGAAAAACGGCGACATCAGGGTGAGCTTGAAAAACTCGCCCCGGAAGTTCAACGGCGCCCCCGTCTGCCAGGCCTTCCAAATCTCGCGGATGGCCAGGACATACTCGCGCAGGCGCGGCGCGGGGTGGTCCCACACCATTCCAAACCGGCGCTCGACATGGGCCTTGACCTGCGTGCCGAGCCCAAGCACAAAACGCCCTGAGCTCATCTTTTGCAGGTCCCAGGCCTGCATGGCGAGCGACATCGGGCTGCGCGCAAAGGCCACCGCGATGGCGGTGCCCAGGGTGATCCGCGTGCTGTGCTCGGCCGCGAGGGCCAGCGGCAGAAAAGGATCGTGCTGGGTCTCGCTCGTCCACAGCGCGGCGTAGCCCAGCGCCTCGGCCTGCGTCGCCCGCCGCACAATATCAGCGATCGCGCCGCTGTTCGAGACGCCCAGACCGGTGTCGATCAGTAGATTTGACATCTCCACAACCTTTTTCTTTCTGGGCGATATCCCCCTGGCTTCGCCGGGGGGATATCGCCCAGAAAGAAATACATCACTCGCCGCGCAATCGTGACATCAGGGTCTGATAGAAATACTCGGGCGGCTGGGCCCGCGCGAGCAGGGCCGAACGCGCGCTGGCGCTCACGCGCACCAGATCGTCGGACTTCAGGTTGATCTCGTTCTGGCCGTCCACGGTCAGAATAGCCTGATGGTCGGTGCTGATCCGGGTCTCGACCACCGAGGTCGGAGCCAGCACAACCGGCTTGTCCAGACTCAGGTGCGGGGCGATCGGCACAAGGATCATGTTCCGCAGTGTGGGAGGCAGGATCGGCCCGCCGGCGGCGAGGGCATAGGCCGTGCTGCCGGTTGGCGTCGCCACGATCAACCCGTCGCAGGCATAGGTGGTGAAGGCCACACCGTCGAGCTTCACCTGCAGGCGCACGACGCGCGCGAGCGTGCCGCGGCCGATTACGATGTCGTTCAGGGCCTCCCGGACAGCCAGGCTTTTGCCCCAGCGCACGGCTTCGGCCCGCAGCATCAGGCGCTCCTCGACCCAGTACTCGCCCCGAATCATGCCAGGCAGGACCTCGCGCCAGTTGTCCGGGCGCATTTCCGACAGAAACCCGAGGCGGCCCATATTGACCGAGGTAACAAGCTTGCCGTGCGGGGCGGATACCCGGGCCGCGCGCAATAGGCTGCCGTCGCCACCGAGCACCAGGATCAGATCGACCTGCGGGACGATCGCCTCGAGCGCGGCGGTATCCCAGGTTGTCGCGCGCTGAGACGTCACCCCCCACCCCGTCAGTGCCTCAACAATCTGCCCGGCCACTTCTCCCGTGGCCGGCACCTTGGGGTGGTCGAGGACGGCGACCGATGTGATGGCCCTCATCTCGGCTCTACGGGTTGCGCGCGGCCAGCCAGGCCGGGACCTCGGCGATTGGCACGCTCACCTGCTCGCTGCGGGCCAGGTCGCGGGCGAGAATAACGCCCTGAGCCAATTCCGCGTCGCCCAGAATCAAGGCGACCCCGCAACCGGCGCGATCGGCATCCTTCATCTGCGCCTTCAGGCTGCGCGACCCAAAGGCGATCCGGGCCGGGATGCCCCGCCCGCGTAAATCGGCCACAAGCTGAACGGCCGCTTTCTTGGCCGGCTCGCCCAGGTGGGCGATGAAGACGTCGGGCTTGCGCAACGCCCGCGGGGCGATGCCGAGCTCGCGCATGGACATGATGATGCGCTCGATGCCGGTGGCAAAGCCAACCCCGGGCGTGGGCGGGCCGCCCAGCGCCTCGATCAATCCATCGTAGCGCCCGCCGCCACACAACGCGGCTTGCGCCCCAAGCCCCTCGCCCCACAGCTCAAATACGGTCTTGGTGTAGTAGTCCAGCCCGCGCACCAGGCGGTGGTTGATCTGGTACGGCACACCCAGCGCTTCGAGATAGCCGGTCAGCTCGGTGAAGTGCGCGCGGCAGTCGTCGTTGAGATAGTCCAGAAAGCGCGGCGCATCGGCCAGATACGGGAGCGTATCGCGCTCCTTGGTATCGAGCACGCGCAGCGGGTTCCGGGCCAACCGCTCTCGATCGAGCGGCGCGAGTTTGTCCGCGATGGGCTCGAAGTAGGCGCGCAACGCATCCAAAAAACGCGGCTTGCATTCCGGATCGCCCGTGCTGTTGATCTGGAACACCAGATTCTTGAAGCCGATCTCGCGATACAACGCGTGCGCGATCAACAGGATCTCGAGGTCGGCCAGCGCATCCGCGCTGCCGATGATCTCCGCATTGAGCTGATAGAACTGCCGATAGCGGCCCTTGGCCGGGCGCTCGCGGCGGAAGATCGGGCCATAGGAGTACAGCTTCTGCGGCTGGGGCCGCGACGAAAGCCCGTTTTCAATGTAGGCGCGCATGACCCCCGCGGTGAATTCTGGCCGCAGGGTCAGGGCGTCCTCACCCTTGTCGATAAAGCTGTACATCTCTTTGCTGACGATGTCTGTCGCGTCGCCCACCCCGCGCACAAAGAGTTCGGTGGCCTCAAGCACGGGCGCCTCGAGCCGCTCGAAACCAAAGCGGGCTGCCAGATCGTGACAGCTCGCTTCGACATGCGCCCAGTACGGTTGTTCATCGGGCAGCAGATCCTGCATGCCGCGAATGCGTTGATATTTCATGGTGACTTCTTGAGCAGAATGGTTCCGCTGCGCGGCGACATCTCCAGTGACTTGACCTGCAGACCCGAGAGGGTCTCATAGGCCGCCTTGAGATCGGCGGCAATGTCGATCTTGATGGCTTTTTCGCCCGGGTTGACCAGCACAACCCCGCTGGCAAACTCGCGCTTGTACAGCCCGCTGGCGAGCTTGCCATAGCCTTCGACCGGCGCGCCGAGGCGCGTGTTCAGCAGGGGGTCGTCCAGATACGTCATATCGCCGCCCGAATCAAATTGCAGATAGGTCCGGGTGCCGTTCTTTCCGAGCAGATACGATGTGACGACATACCGCAGCCACTCGGCCTTTTGTGTGCCCGAGATGGGTTCACTGAAACGGGTCGACAACAACACGACCTTGTTGTCTTGCGACAAATTGGCCAACAAATCGACATCCTTCTTCCAGTTGGCCTCGGACTTGAACTCGTTCGTTCGGGAGATCGGCGCGCGCAAAAACTTCTCGACATAGGCGCCGTCGGCGATGGCGGCCAGATCCTGCGCCTCGGTCGGGCGCGCGCTGAACGCGGCACCGTCTTCCCAGGCATAGCCGCTGACGATGAGGAGTTTGTCCGGGACGCGCGCTCGAATTGCGCGCAACAGAACGTCGACGGCGTCGCGGCGTTGCTGGTCGGTGAACGCCTTGGTGGTGGTGAAGATGGGCGAAGCGCTCGCCCGAATGAGTTCGTCCCCGACCCCGTCCAAAATGACCCCGTCGAATCCGCGCGCCGCAACCGCCACGCGGTCGGCAATCTGAGCCCGGACATCGGCGTTGCGGATGTTCAGGACCGCGGCGTCGCCACCCGGGGCAAGCGCAACTTTGCCGTCCTTGTCATACAAGAGGTATCCGGGATTGGCCGCGCGGGTTTCGCTGATGATCCGGGCAAAGCCCGAATACACCTGCTGCGAGGCGAGCGTCACCAGACGCAGATTGGCCTTCCTCAGCTCAATGGCGTCCGGGCCGGCCGCCAGGTCGACGGTTCCGGTGAAGTTCCGCCCAACCCGATCGCTCCACACGCCCACGGTTGCCGAGGTGTCGACCGGAAAGGTCTTGGGCGCTGACGTGGGCGGTGGCGATGTCGGGGCCGCCACAGGAGCAAGGGTCGCGGTTGGCGTGGCTCGCGGCAACGGGCCGGCCGTCACGAACGCGACCGGGGACGGGATGAGGCTTTGCTGCGGGGCCGGGGCGGGCAGATTCCCGCATCCGGCCAGCGCAAAGGCCACAAGCGCCACAATCGCGCTCGCCGGGCGCGCGAAAACACCTGGTCTCATGCTTCGCCCATGATACCCGCCGGTCACAGGCCGATCGCGTCGCGGAACTTTTCGAAGAAGCCCTTCTCTTGCTGCGGGATGACGTCGTGGCCGAGGGTCTTGGCGAGCTCTTGAAAGAGCCGGCGCTGTTCGCTCGTCAACGAAGGCGGCACGGTCACCGTGATCAACACGAC
>JAGOCU010000030.1:0-2093 GCA_017998555.1 Thermoflexales bacterium | reverse complement strand
AAGCCGGCCCCAGGGCCGCCGGGACCTGAACCCATCGACGAGTGCCCATACCGGTCATAGGCGGCCCGTTTCTGGTCATCGCTCAGGACCTCGTAGGCTTCGTTGATCTCCTTGAAGCGCGACTCGGCATCCGCGGCCTTATTAACGTCCGGGTGGTATTGGCGGGCCAGCTTGCGGAACGCCTTCTTGACTTCGTCGGCGCCCACATCTTTGGCTACGCCTAAAACCTCGTAATAGTCGCGCTTGGTTGACATGCCATCCATCCCGGCGCGTGCCCCTCCCGCGGGAGGGGCACGCGCCAGGCAATTTGCTTACTTCTGCTCGCGAAACTCGCCCTCTACGACGTCATCGCCATCATTGGGCTTCTCGCCGGCCGGTGGGGCGTCGCCCGGCGTGGGCTCGGTCTGTTGATACATCGCCGCGCCGATGCTGCCAAACAACGTCTTCAACGCCTCGGTCTCGCGCCGCATCGCCTCGGTATCCGTCCCGATGATGGCGGCCCGAACATCCTTGATCTTGCCTTCGAGCTCGGTCTTCTTGTCGGCCGGGATCTTGTCGCCGCTCTCGCGCAGGAACTTCTCGGCCTGGTAGGCCGCGCCGTCGCCTTCGTTGTGGGCCTCGACCTGATCGCGCTTGTTCTTGTCCTCGGTCGCGTGGGCGGCCGCTTCCTTGACCATCTGCTCGATCTCTTCCTTGCGCAGGCCCGAGGACGGCTGGATGGTGATGTGGGCGGTCTTGCCGGTCGCCTTGTCGGAGGCCGACACGTTCAGGATGCCGTTCGCATCGATGTCGAAGGAGACCTCGATCTGGGGCACCCCCCGCGGGGCCGGCGGAACGCCGTCGAGGATGAACTTGCCCAACGATTTGTTGTCGCTCGCCATCTGGCGCTCGCCCTGCACCACGTGGATTTCCACGCTGGTCTGCATATCGCTGGCCGTGCTGAAGACCTGGCTCTTCTTGGTCGGGACCGTGGTGTTGCGCTCGATCAGGGGGGTCGAAATGCCGCCCAGGGTCTCGATGCTGAGGCTCAGGGGTGTCACATCCAACAGCAGCACATCCCGCACTTCGCCGCCCAGCACCCCGGCCTGAATCGCGGCGCCGACGGCCACGACCTCATCGGGGTTCACGCTGCGGTTGGGCTCGCGCCCAAACATCTTGCGCACCGCTTCCTGCACGGCCGGCATGCGGGTCATGCCGCCGACGAGGACAACCTCATGGACCTTGCTCGAGTCGATCCCGGCGTCGGCCATGGCCTGCTTGCAGGGGGTCATGCTCTTCTGGATCAGGTCCTCGGTCAACTGCTCCAGCCGCGAGCGGGTGAGCCGGTAGACCAGGTGCTTGGGACCGGTGGCATCGGCGGTGAGATACGGCAGGTTGATCTCGGTCTCCATGGTCGAGGAGAGCTCGATCTTGGCCTTCTCAGCCGACTCGCGCAGACGCTGCAGGGCCTGCCGGTCGTTCTTGAGATCGATCCCGTTCTCCTGCTTGAAGACCTCGATCAAGTGGTTCATTACCCGCATGTCGAAGTCGTCGCCGCCCAGGAAGGTGTCGCCGTTGGTCGATTTGACTTCGAAGACACCGTCGCCAACATCGAGCACGCTCACGTCGAAGGTGCCGCCGCCCAGGTCATAGACGACGATGGTCTCGTCCTTCTTCTTCTCGAGGCCATAGGCCAGCGAGGACGCGGTCGGCTCGTTGATGATGCGCAACACTTCGAGGCCGGCGATCTTGCCGGCATCCTTGGTGGCCTGGCGCTGGGCGTCATTGAAGTAGGCCGGGACCGTGATGACGGCCTGGGTGACGGTGGTCCCCAGATACGCCTCGGCATCGGCCTTGATCTTCTGCAGGATCATCGCGCTGATCTCCTGCGGCGAGTATTCCTTGCCGCCCATGATGACCCGCACATCCCCGTTCGGGGCCGCCACAACCTTGTAGGGGACGACCTTGAGCGCGCGCTGCACTTCGGCGTCGCTGAATTTGCGGCCCATGAAGCGCTTGACCGAGAAGATCGTGTTCTCGGCGTTGGTAACGGCCTGGCGCTTGGCCACCTGGCCGACAATGCGCTCGCCGTTCTTTGGGTTGACCGCCACGAC
>JAGOCU010000314.1 GCA_017998555.1 Thermoflexales bacterium | reverse complement strand
CATACGAGCGGCATTCGCACTGCGGCTCGGACGGGTTGCTCTCCTGATGTTTGGCTTTTCCAAAGCACTTTGGATCAACGTAATGAACCGCTGGATGGCATCAAACCGGTTTTGTTCCTGAGTACGGTGTCGTTTGGCTTCAATAAGCAGAAGGCCATCAGCCGTCATCCGTCTGCCGGCCAGCTTGATCAGGCGTTCTTTGACTTCCAGATCCAGCGACGGGGAATTGCGGACATCAAAACGGAGAAGAACCGAAGACGCGACTTTATTTACGTTCTGACCACCTGGGCCTGACGCGCGGACGAAATCGAGCTGAATCTCGCTTTCATCGATTCTTACAACGGAAGAGATCTCAAGGATCGTTGCAGTATATCAACTGACATAGATCCGGTAGCGCCGGGTAAACAGCGTGACGCCCCGCCCGGCCAGGGCCTCGACGTCGCGCTCGACCGTGCGCAGGTTCACCCCGAGCAACTCAGCCAGCTCCTCGTGCGTGGCGGCCGCGCTCGCCAGATTGGCCTCCAACGCAATCCGCTGCAGGCGATGCTGGCGCAGCGCGGCCTTGTCCTCGGCGCGGGCAATCTCAGCATCCAACGCTCCGTCGTCGACGCTGCAGGCCACCGCTATCCGCTCGTTGTCGCGGGCGGGGCGCGTAGCAGGCGCATCCCAGGCCGCAAGGTCACGGGTTACCCGGCCCGGAATATCGAGCGTCTCCCATGCCCGGGCAATCTCGAGGCCAATGTGCCGGCCAATCACCGCGTCCCGCCGATACTCGCGCCGTTTGAGTCGATACCCCATCCGGAACAGGGTGTCGCGGGCTCTGGCCAGCGCGAGCGGCTGGCGGGTCAACACCCAGTCGACCCAGTGGAAATACACCACGTCGGTGGCGGTCCGGCTCAGATCCACCTGCGGGCGGGCCAGCTCAAAAACCTCCCGCGCCTCGTCGGGCAACCCGGCATCCATCGCCACCCGGGCAAACATCAACTGCGGCATGTAGGTCAGGGTGCCCTTGGCCCGATCCAGGGCCAGCACCCGGCGCAGACAGGCCAAACTCTCGTCATATCGGTTTTGCGCGCGGTACAGGGTTGACAGGCTGATCAAACTCTGAAAGGCCTGCATGCCCGTGCGCGGCTCCTGGTCAAGCCATTCACGCACCGCCTCGAGGACTTCGGCGGCGCCTTCCGCGTCCTCGGCCTCGAGCAGGGCATCGGCCAGGCCGCAGCGGAACATGGTCGCCCTGGCATCATTGCGCTCGAGCGCCAGCCGGACCAGATCGGAATAGAACATGGCCGCATCGCCCATCTGTCCAACGATCAGGGCCACATGGCCCGCATTTTGCAACGCCACGATCTGTTGCGGTCCATCACCGCGCAAGGCGGCCTGAGTGGCGCGCTGCCTATGGCAGGCGAGTGACTGCTCGAAGTCCTCCTCGGCCTGGGCGGCATACCCGCGCGCGCCCAGATAAGCCAGGTCGTTCATCGGCAGGCCGGGGTGTCGCGCGCGCAATGCGTCGATCTCGCCCAGGGTGGCGACCGCCTTCTCCGCTTCGGCAGTTTTGAAATACATTGCCACCCGGGAGAGCAGCACGTCGGCCAGCAGCGCGGCGCTGGCGGGGCCGCCGTCCCGAAGCGCCAGGGCGCGCCGCTCGGCGTCGATCGTTAACGCCAGGGCATGCGCGGTGTCGAGCTGATAGTTGCTGACAAGTTGGGCAATCTCGTTGCGTGATTCGACGGCGGCCCGTCCGAGGCCGGCCTGATCGGCGATCCGGACCGCCTCATCGCCCAAGGCGCGCAATTCATCAAAACGGCCGGCCAGCCCGAGCACCCGAAACTGGGCCCGCATCGCCCAGATCGCCGTCGCCCAATCCTCGAGCCCGAGCGCGTCGCGGGTGAGCGCCACGGCCTCGGCCTGGTCGGATGACGCCCAGGCCCGGGCCTGGGCCAGGCGCAGGCGTAGATGACGGGCGTGCAGCTTCTCGCGCTCGCCGAGCTTGCCGTGCGCGACCGCCTGCTCCACCCGCGCGGCCAGGGCCGCGGCAGTGGCGACGGCTGAGAGCCGGATCGCTTCATCCGCGGCGGCGCGCAGGTGGGCGCAGGCTTGCGTCCACAACCCGGCCTGCTCGCAATGGGTGGCGATCTCGGCCGGCGGCGCATGCCGCTCGGTCAGCGCGCGCGCAATCTGGACGTGGGCGGCTTCGCGCGCCGCGGCGGGCAGCGTCTCCACGACATGGGCGCGCAGAAGATCGTGCTGCAGCGCATAGCCCGTGTCGGTTTGGATGACGAGTCCGCTGGCCAGCAACTCGGCCAGCGGCACGCCGGACGGCGCGTTGCTGGCGGCGGACCATTCGTCCAGGCCGATCTCGCGCGAGAAGAGCGCCGCCCGCGCCAGCGCGTGGCGGGCGCCAGCGGACAGAGCGGCGAGACGGCTGGCATACACATCGGCCAGCCCGGCCAGCGCGGCCCGGTTGCCCAGGCGGGCCGAGAGCAGCGCGCGCACGACCAGCGGGTTGCCGCCGCCCTGGTGGTGGATTGCAAGCGCTTCTTCGCGCGGCATACCGGGAACCAGCATCTGGGCCAACTGCCAGGTGTTCTGTTCGGTCAGCGGGCCGAGGCGAATCCGCCGCAAGTGCCCCGCGGCATCCAGCCGCTTGAGCGCTTCCCAGAGCGGCGTGTTCCGGCTAATCTCAGACGAGCGCGCGCTCAGCACGATCCGCAACGGCTGTCCCTGCATCAACTCATGCGCCTGGTCCAGAAACTCACTGCATGCCGGATCCGCCCAGTGCGCGTCATCGAGCAGCACAACGGTCGGTAGCATGCGCGACAATTCCTGAAGGAGCGTCCGAAAGACCATCGGCAGCGAGGCCGGGCGGGCCACCCGCGCCGCCGCGGACGGTGGCGCAAGCGGAGGCAGGGTGTCGAGGATGACCTGCCAGCCCGTCTTGCCCACACTCCGGCACAATCGTTCCCGAATAGCGGGTGTCAACGCATGCAGCAGCGCATCGGTCAATGGCGCGCCGGCGGCCGCGCCACCCACCTCGCTCGCCTGCGCCCGAGCGATCGCCATCCCGCGCCAGCGCGCGGCGTCGGCGATCTCGTCGAGCAGGCTGGTCTTGCCCATGCCGGGATCGCCGGCCAGCAGGATTACCGCCGGCGCGGCGCTGTCGTCGAGACTGCGCAACAACTCGGCTCGTTCGGCGGCCCGGCCGACCAGGACGGCCGCGCTTTCGGACCGGCTCCCAGCCTCGTTCTCGCGGGCGATGGCGCGGGCGAGCTGGCGCAACTCGCCATCCGGCTCAGCGTTGAGCTCCTCGCGCAGCATGCGCGAAAACGCGTCATAGCAGCGCTGGGCCTCGGCATGCCTCTTTGCGCGCCAGAGCAGGCGCATCTGCGCCGCGCAGGCCGCGTCATCCAGCGGCTCGAGGGCCTGCCAGCGCCGGACCCAGCCGAGCGCCCCATCGGCGTCACCCGCCTCCTCAAGTTTCAGCGCCAGCCGGGGCAAGGTCGCCAAACAGGCCGCCCGCCACCGCGCGCGGGGCGCGTTCAGCCACTCGGCCGAGAAGGACTCGAGCAAATCACCTTGATAGGTCTCGAGGATCTCGCCCAGGCGGGGCAGGTCCGCGCTGGCAACTTCAGCCTCGAATGCCTCGGCATCGATCGTGACATC
>JAGOCU010000313.1 GCA_017998555.1 Thermoflexales bacterium | reverse complement strand
ATCCGCCTCGAGACCTTGCTTGAGATGTTCGCCCAGAACGCGCCGCGCCTGCGCGAGACCCTGCTGGCAGCCAGCCCCGAGACCTGGGCGAAGGAAGTCAAGGTCGGCCAGAACACGCGCACCCTGGCCCGGCGGGTGTTCTTCTATTTCTTCCACGAGGCCACTCATGTCGGCGAGCTCGGGCTGCTGCGCCAGTTGACCGGCAAGAATGACAAGGTGATCTAGACCTCAGCTTGCAAAGTAGAATCGCCCCCACTCTCGGAGGTAATTCATGGCTTCTGTTCGTTATCTCGTCCATGATGTCGATGCGGCGCTGAGTTTTTACGCGATGCTGGGCTTTGTCCTCGATGAGCGCTGGGGTCCACCCTTTGCGATCGTCAAGCGGGATGACCTGCGTCTGTGGCTGAGCGGGCCGGGCACCTCGGCCGCCAAGCCGCTGGCCAGCGGCGCGCAACCGGCGCCAGGCGGGTGGAACCGGCTGGTGATCGAGGTCGCCGATCTGGACGCGACCCTGGCGTCGCTAAAGGCGGCGGGCGCGCACTTTCGCAGCGAGCCTATCGCCGGGCCGGGCGGGCGCCAGGTCCTGGTGGACGACCCGTCGGGCAACCCGGTCGAGCTGTTTGAGGGGCGGGGCTAGAGGAAATCGCAAAACCGAGTGGCGAGATCACACTCCCCGCGCGAAGCGCGGGGAGTGTGATCTCGCCTTTTATTGATCCAAAAACGTGCGCGGGGCGCCAAACGCATGGGCGATGCGGCGCATCTCGTCCTCGCTCAGACAATCGGCCGGCTCGCCGCTGAGCAGGTTCATATACTCGTAGCGCGCCGCCGTCTCGGCATATTCGATCAGATCGGCCGCGCGCTTGACCGACACGGGTGAGCGGGCCATTACCCCGTGTTTGCTCCAGATCGCCAGCGGACGCTCGGTCAGCGCGTCGACGTTCGCGGCCATGAGCTCGGCTGAGCCCGGCAGCAGGAACGGAATGCTGCGCACACCCATCGGCAATTGAATGATCAGCTCGGGCTGCCAGCGCAGCAGGCGCCGGTTGAGCGTTGCCTCGTCGCGATAGCGGGCGATGTGGCTGAGAAAGGTGAGGTGCTGCGGCTGGGCGTGCACCACCGCATGGAAATTGGTCCGGCTGCGCTGGATCTGATCCGCGTGCACCGCCAGATGCGAGTTGAACTCGCTGGTCAACCGGGCGAAGGCCCGCCGGGGCGAGGTGCGCAAGGTGCCGCTCGCGCCGCCCTCGTCCACCACCAGCACGCCCACATTGGCGGCCGGGTCGTGGATGATCTCGCGCAGGCGCCGGCCTGAGCCGGTGATCAGGAACGCCCAGCCTGCCAGGTGCGGCACGGTCTGAGGCAGGGGGATGGTTTCGGCGATGGGGAATTGCCGGCGCGGCTCGAGCGGCCAGCCGACGCCCAACGAGATATTGCCAGCCGCCCCCTCGCTCGCGTTGATTTCGGACAGGCGGCTGCCGGCCTCGCCCATCATCGTCAATAACTCGACCAGTTCGGGAAATGGGGCTTCAATTGACATAAATCCTCCGCGCCTATTTGACCATAAACGTATACGTTCCGGCCTCCAGCGCGTAGACCGCGTGTGTGGCGTCGCGCTCAAGGAGCACCCCGCCGTCGGCGCGGATCGCGGCGTTCTCGGCGGCGGGCACGTGCGCGCGCGCGGACGAGTTTGGCGGCACCACGACGCGCCAGCGCCAGGCCGGCCCGCGGGCGCGCCACGCGCTCTCGATCCTGCCATATGGCCCGTCCAGCGCGGCCTCCGCCTGGGTGATCCCGCCGCCCGGCTGCGGACGGAACATGATGCGCTTGAAGCCGGGCTGCGTCTCGTCCACATCGATTCCCGCCACCACCGCATACAGCCAGGCCCCGATCGCGCCATACGCATAGTGGTTGAACGAGTTCATGTCCGGGGTCTGGAAGCCTTTGTCCTGCGTCCAGCCGTCCCAACGCTCCCAGATCGTCGTCGCGCCCTGGGTGACCGAATACAGCCACGACGGCCAGGCGCGTTGGTTCAGCAGGGCGTAGGCGATGTCCGCTCGCCCGTTTTCGCTCAGCGCAAAAGGCAAGTGCGGCGTGCCGACAAACCCGGTCGACAGGTGATTGCCGCGGGTCGCGATGTCGCGCGCCAACGCGGCGACAATGCCCGGCCGCGCCTGCGTCGGCAGCAGACCAAAGCGCAGGGCCAGCGCGCAGGCCGTCTGCGTCTGTCCGATCAGCAGGCCGTCGGCGGTGACAAAACGATGGATGAAGGCGCGCCGGATGGTCTCGAACAGGCCCGCATAACGTTTTGCGTCCTTTTTCTTTCCCAGCGCCGCCGCGATGCGGGCCATCAACTGCGCGCTGTGCGCGTAGAAGGCGGTTCCAATCAAATCTTTCGGCGTCGCGCCTTCCGTGCCGCCGCTGCCATCAAGCGCCAGCCAGTCGCCATAGCCCTGGCGCGGCCTGCCATCGGGATGGGCCCGAATGTGCCCGGGGCTGGTCTCGGCCAGATAGGCCATCCATGCTTGCATGGATGGGTAGTGGCGCGCAAGCAGGCGCGCATCGCCGTAGCGCTGATACAGCGTCCATGGCACGATGACGAGGGCATCGGCCCAGGCCGGCCCCCCATCCTCGTGGCCAAAGCGCGTGTCCGGGGCGATGGGCGGGATGCGCCCGCTCTCGTGCTGCGTGTCGGCCAGATCCTGTTGCCACTTGGTGAAGAAGGCGGCCACATCCATGTTGAAGGCCGCTGTCGGGGCAAACACCTGCGCATCGCCGGTCCAGCCCAGGCGCTCGTCGCGCTGCGGGCAGTCGGTGGGGACATCCACGAAGTTGCCTTTCTGCCCCCACACGATATTGCGCTGGAGTTGATTGATCTGGGGATCCGAGCAACGGAACGCGCCCGTCGCCGGCAGGTCGGAATGGATGACGATGGCGGTCAACAGATCGCGCGGCGGCGTGCCCGGATAGCCGTGGACTTCGACATACCGAAAGCCATGGAAGGTGAAGCGCGGCTCAAAAACCTGCGCGCCGCCGCGCGAGGTGTAGATGTCGGTTTGCTGCGCGCTGCGCAGATTCGCGGTATAGATCCGCCCGTCCGCGTTCAGCGTCTCGGCATGCCGGAGGGTCAGGGTCACGCCGGGCGCCAGCGTCGCCTCGAGCCGGACCACGCCCACCAGGTTCTGGCCGAAGTCGAACAGCCAGCGCGCCAGGCCGAAATTCTCGATGGGCCGCGGATCGGCCACCGGGGCGAGTTCCTGTATGCGGCGGATGGCCGGCCCGTTGCGGGCAACCAGGCTCGGGGCGGCGCCGCGCCAGATCTCCGCGGTCAGCCACCGCGCGTCGTCGAATCCCGGCGCGTCCCAGCCGGGCGTCTCGAGCCGGGCGTCCCAATGCTCGCCCATGATCAGGTCGGCCTGCAGAAGGGGGCCATACGCCACCCTCCAGGCTGTGTCTGTTACAACCGTTGTGCGTGACCCGTCATTGTGGGTGATCTCGAGTTGGGCGATCAGGCGCGGACGGTCGCCATAGCGCTGGCGGCCCTGAAATCCGACATGGCCGGAGTACCAGCCGTCGCCCAGCAGCGCCCCGAATACATTCTCGCCCGCGGCCAGCAGGCCGCCCACGTCATACGTGTGATAGCGCACCCGTTTGGCGTATTCCGTCCAGCC
>JAGOCU010000312.1 GCA_017998555.1 Thermoflexales bacterium | reverse complement strand
AGGCCCGCGCCAGCCCGATACGCGGCCCCCGCGCACAGCGCCGGCGCGCCGGGGAAGTCGTGCGAGCCCGCGACGATCAGGGCGCGTCCATGACTGCCCTTGTTGGCATCCAGCTCCCGCCGGGGCATGCGCTCGCGCACCCAGGCATCGTCGACGACGCTGATGCGGGCCGGCGGGTTAAGGGCGGTCCAAAGCCGGCCATCGGTCGGGGTCAAACCCTCAATCCCAATCGGCGCCACCACCAGTTCTCCGCGCGCGCCCGCCGCGGGATAACAGAAATGCCCGCGCTTCGCGGCGTGAAAGGTGACCGTCAGATCCGCGGCCACGGCGTTGGCGTCCAGCGACCCGGACTCGTAGTTCATGCCCGTGGGACCGTCGACGGCCACGATGGCCGGCGCGCTGGGCGCACCTCGCAGGACGCCGGTACGGCGGGCTTTGACCCCCCGATCCCGCGCGACCTGCACCTCGTGAAGAAGATCGCGCAGCGGGCCCTCAATCGTGCGTGTGGCGCCCGTCCCGAGCAGGGCGTCGACGATGACATCGGCTCGAGCAAGCCAGGCGCGCAACGTGCGCATGCCCGGGTCGTCGGGTTGGGTCATGACGGCGATCTGCGCCGTCGCAAGCGGCGGGATGAGGGGATCGTCCGGTTCGCGCGTCCGGAGCAGATAGACCTGAACCGTCAGGGCGCGTTTCTCGCGCTGCGCGCGCTCGGCGAGGTCGGCGGCGCACACCAGGCCATCTCCCCCGTTATTACCGGAACCGCACAGGATCAAGACCTCAACAGCCGCGGCTTCAGAAGGCAGTCGATTCCAGATCTCGGCCGCAACGGCGCCGCCGGCGTTCCGCATCATCATCGCGTAGCTCAGGCCGGCGCTGTCCGCCGCCCGCTCAATGTCGCGCATTTCGGTCGACGTCAACAGGTTCATGCGCCCAGATACCTCGTCGCGAGCGGCGTCTCGGAAGCGCCCCGAGTGGCATCAAATGTCACGCGATAGGCCCGCGCAGCGGCGCGGGAGGCCACCGCCTCATGCAGCTCCCCGTCAATGAAATGCAGCGCGGCCCCGTCGTCGCACGCCCATGTATCGGGCAGTTCGCGCGCCCCCACCATTGCCTGCAGGGTCGGGCGGCGTTGCGCTTCGCCGTCATAATGCGGACAGAACCCGCCCGCCAGCAAACCGAGACAATTCAGCGGGCGCAGGCTGCCGTTTCCAAACGAGTCAGTCGAGCAGGCTTCAAACCAGCAGTTGGCCCCCGCGCTGATGCCAGCCAGCACCACCCCCTTGTCCCACGCTTCACGCAGGACCGCGTCAAGCGACCACTCGCGCCACAGCGCCAGCATGCTCTTGGTATTGCCCCCGCCAACGTAGATGACATCCTGCTCGAGCAGAAACCCGCGAATATCAGGGGTGTGAGGCGAGAACAGAGATAACGATGACGGTCGACACTCCAGCCGGGTGAAGGCCTGGAAGAAGTTGTGGATATAGCGCAGGGTGTCATCCGACGCGTGCGGCAGGAAACACACCCTTGGCCGCGCCAGACCCGTCTGGTCAAGGACGAACTGATCCAGCAACGGATTGTCGGGTTCCATCGAAAACCCGCCCCCGCCCATGGCGATGATCTGGCGCATGGCTATCCGATGACTTTGACGGCCTCGGCCACGACCCGATCGACCGTGAAGCCCATTGCCGGGTAGAGATCCTTGAAGGGGGCCGAGGCGCCGAATCGCTCCTGGGTGACAAAGCGGACGAGCGGCCCGGTGTAGCGGTGCCAGCCCTGCGACACACCGGCTTCGACCACAACCTTGGGCAGCAGGATCGGGAAGATCGACTCACGGTAGCCCGCGTCCTGCGCGTCGAAGATCTCCCAGCAAGGCATCGACACCACCCGCGCGCGCAGACCCTTATCGGCGAGCGCGCTTGCCGCGTCAAGGGCGAGGCTGACCTCGGACCCCGTCGCCACGAGCAGAACCTGCGGGTCCTCGACATCCCGGACGATGTAGGCCCCGCGCAGCGCGGCGTCATTGCGCGGCAGAATAGGCAGGGCCTGGCGCGACAGGATGAGCGCCACCGGACCGCTTGCTTCGATCGCCACCTTCCAGGCCAGCGCGGTTTCATTCGCGTCGGCCGGGCGGATCACCGTGAGGCCGGGTATCGCCCGGCAGGCCGCAAGCTGCTCCACCGGCTGGTGGGTCGGACCATCTTCGCCCACGCCAATGCTGTCATGGGTGAAGACGAAGATGCTGTGGGCCCCGCTTAACGCGGCCAGCCGCAGCGAAGGCCGCGCATAGTCGCTGAACGTAAAGAACGTTCCGCCATATGGGATCACCCCGCCGTGCAGGGCCATTCCGTTCATCATGCCGGTCATGGCGTGCTCGCGGATGCCGTAGCGCACGTATCGGCCGGACAGATCGCCATTCCGCAGCGATTCGGCTCCCTTTGGCATCGTGTTGTTGGAGGGCGTAAGGTCAGCCGACCCGCCCAGCAAGGCCGGAACCCGCGACACCAGCGCATCGATAACGGCGCCGCTCGCGGCGCGCGTGGCGATGGGTTTGGCGGCCGGGTCAAAGACCGGCAAGGCCTCTTGCCAACCTTGCGGCAACTTGCCGGCGATCAGGGCCTCGAGCTCGGCGGCGGCCTCCGGATGGGCGGCCCGGTAGGACGCCAGCCTCACCAGCCATTCGTGCTGGAGCTGCGCGCCGCGGGCGCCAACCGCGCGCCAGGCGGCCAGCGCATCCTCGGGCACGAAGAAGGTCTTGTCCGGATCGGCGCCATATGAAAGCTTTGCCCCGCGCAGTTCCACCTCGCCGGGTTCGTCGCTGTGGGCAAGCCGGGTACCCTGCTTCCCGGGCATTCCCTTGCCAATGATCGTTTTGCAGCAGATGATGCTGGGCCGGTCGGCGGCGGCCAGCGCGGCGGCAATGGCGGCCTCGATGGCATCCATGTCGTGTCCGTCAATGGTCTGGACGTGCCAGTGATAAGCCTCAAAACGCTGCGGCACGTTATCGCTGTAGGAGAGCGAGGTCGGCCCATCGATGGAAATGCTGTTGTCGTCATAGAACCAGACCAGCTTGCCAAGGCCGAGATGCCCGGCCAGGCTTGCCGTCTCGTGGCTCACGCCCTCCTGCAGATCGCCGTCGCTGACGATGGCATAGGTCGTGTGGTCGACGACGGGAAAGCTCTCGCGGTTGTAGCGCGCGGCGAGCCAGGCCTCGGCCAGGGCCATGCCGGCGCTATTGCCCGTGCCGGCGCCCAGCGGCCCGGTTGTGACTTCGATCCCGGGCGTCAGGTGGTTCTCGGGATGCCCGGGCGTGCGGCTGCCCAACTGTCTGAAATGCATCAACTCATCCAGCGTCATGTCGGGCTGGCCGGTGAGATACAGCAGCGCATAGGCGAGCATGCTTCCGTGGCCGGCGGAGATGATCAACCGATCCCGGTCAAACCAGGCGACGTCTGCGGGATTGACCCGCATGAAGCGCTTGAACAAGACCCAGGCCACATCGGCCATACCGAGCGGCATACCCGGGTGGCCGGATTTTGCTTTTTGAACCGCGTCCAGGGTGAGGGTGCGAATGGCGTTGGCGCAAGCGTGATCGAGATCGGTGTAGTTGCTCATAGGGTTGGGCGCGCCTTTGAGCGCGGCGCGTTGCGTGATTATAGGATGGCGCGCGGGTAGAATCG
>JAGOCU010000311.1 GCA_017998555.1 Thermoflexales bacterium | reverse complement strand
TTTCATAGGAGTAGAGAAGGATGTCAGAGACGCCAACGTCGCCGCGCGGCGCCGCTCCTCCCGGAGCCAAGGCACCGCCGGGATTCAAAGCTCCCTCGGGTGCGGCCGCTGCGCCCAACCCTGTCGAGGCCCCAGCGCCGAAAACGGAGACCGTCGTAGACGCGCCGCAGGCCGCGGCAGCGCCGCCTGGGGCGAAGCCCCCTCCCGGAGCCAAAGCACCGCCAGGCGCGGCCGCGCCAAAACCTGCAGCGCCGAAACCGGCCCCCACGGCCGCGCCAGTCGTTGCCGCAGCAGCGCCGGCGGCAGTCGCGGCAAAGCCCGCCGCGCCAAGGCCCGCCCCGGCCAAGGTTGAGGCCGCGCCTGCCGTTGCCGCAGCGCCCGCGGCGCCCAAATCCGTGTCACGGCGCGAGTTTCTGAACTACGTCTGGGGAGCGTCAATGGCGCTCTTTCTGGCCCAGTTTGGTGGCATCTCGTTCCTGTTTGCCATGCCCCGTTTCCGCGAGGGCGAGGTTGGTGGACGGTTCAGCCAGTCCGTGGCCGATTTCGGATATGACGCCAATGGCCTGCCCAACGCCAACAACGTGGGCAAGTTCTGGATGGTCAAGGTCGGCGACACGATCAATGCCATCTACAAGGTATGCACCCACCTGGGCTGCCTGTATGGCTGGAACAGCACTGGCAAGATTTTTGCCTGCCCCTGCCACGGTTCGCAGTTCGAGGTCGATGGCAAATGGATTGCCGGCCCGGCGCCGCGCAATCTCGACCGCTTCAAGATGCAAATCCTGGACACGTCAGGCAATGTCATCGCCAGTTCCGACGAAGCAGGCAGCATGATCAAATTGCCGGCCGGCGCAGATCGCATCATCGTCGACACCGGGGCGAAGATCTCGGGGAAGGCCCACTTCTAGCGCGCACCGCGTTTCGCATGGTTCGGGCGCCGCCCGAACCATGCCACGCACTGCGTTCATGGCAACACGCTTATGGCAATCATTGGAAAGCGACTCGTTGATCAAGTCCGATCAACTGGCCTGAAGGCCACCGTCGCGCAACGCCTGGACGACGGATTCACCCGGTTGACCTCCGGTTTGAGTTGGAATGATGTGCGCGGGGTGCTGCGCGGCGATCCGCCGGGCAAACCCAACAACCGCGTCAAGCCTCATACCGAGGGTTTCTGGTTCCACATTCGGCCGACCTTTTATCACGAGGCCGTCACGACGCTGTACCCGACCTTCCGGCTGGGCTACATGTCGGCGCTCTTCTTCGCGATCGAAATCATCACCGGCATCTTCCTCATGATTTTCTATACGCCCTCTCCCGAGCGGGCGTATCAGAACATGCTGGACATCCTGACCAACGTGCCGTTTGGCCAGTTGATGCGCGACATGCATCGCCTCGGCGCCGAAGTCATGGTCGTCGTCGTCACGATTCACATGTGGCGCACCTTCCTGACCGGCTCGTATAAGAAGCCCCGGCAATTCACCTGGTTCACCGGCGTCATCCTCCTGATCGTGACGATGTTCTTGTCCTTCAGCGGCTACCTGCTCCCATGGGACCAGCTGGCGCTGTGGGCGGTGACCATCGGCACCTCGATGGCCGACGCCGCGCCCCTCGTCGGGCCGCAGGTCAACCTGCTGCTCCGCGGCGCGCCGGACATCGGCGCGGGCGGACTGCTGCGCTTCTATCTCTTCCATGTTGTGCTCTTCCCCCTCATCGGGGTGATCTTCATGGCGGTCCACTACTACAAAGTCGTCCGCAACGGGATCAGCCTTCCGCCCGAGATGGAAGCCGTGGGTGAAGACTCCGCCCGCAAAGTCGCGCCAGACAAGCGGGTCAACTTCCTGCCCGATATCCTGACCAACGAGCTGGTGTATGCCGCCATCGCGATTGCCCTGTTGACCATCGCCTCCGGCACGTTCTACAACGCCGCGCTCGAGACGCACAGCAATCCGCTGGTCACTCCCAACCATACGGTGGCGCCGTGGTACTTCTACTGGCTGCAAGGTCTGATCAAGATCCCGCACATCCTGCCGGTGCTGCCCGAGGCGCTCTCGACCCAATTCGACTCGTTGATGTTCAACGTGCTCGGCATCACGCCCAAGATTCTGTGGGGCATCATCATCGGACCGGTCATTCCGCTGCTGCTGATGGTCGTCCCGTATATCGATCCGAACCCGAGCCGCCGCTACTCCGATCGCAAGGTCATGATCACCCTTGGTGTCATCTTCGAAGTGGCGATCCTGTATCTGTCGCTGGCGGGTATCCCCACCGGCGTGCCGGTGACGCGCTTTGGCTTTGTCGGCGGCGATCCTGCCTCGGAAATCGCGCAGGAGTTCATGCCGGACGAAGGGGTCGGCAAGGTGAAGCGTGTGCCCTGGGATCAGTTGGCGGTTGGGACATGGCAGATCGTGCCGCCGGATGAAGCCCCCAACGCGCCCGAGTTCAATCACCTCCTGCGCGAACTGCAGCAGGATATGGATCACCGCACCCGCGAAGCCGATCCGAACGGCAAGAAACTCAACGGGGGCAGCGCGAATGTCCGGGTCAAGCTCATCCAGCCCGACGTGAAGGAGTTCACCCTCACCATCAGCTTCACGGATGACAAGGGTCAGCCGCAGCAGTATTCGAAGACAAATTACCTGCATCGCAACTCAGGCTACGACAAGGAATAGCCGGCGAAGGAAGCAGCATGAACTTCATCAAACGAATCATCACTTTCCAGCCCAGCTGGACGCTTCGCATCGTCGTCGGGATGGTGTCGGTCGTTGCCTTCATCAGCATGTGCCTGATCACCGGCGTGCTCGACATCAGCGGAGCCATGGCTGAGCGCGACGAGGAATTCGTCGGCCGAAACATTGAGGCCGGCGCGAAGTACTACTACGATCAATGCGCCCGCTGCCACGGGTCCAAGGGTGAGGGCGTCGACGGCCTCGGGCCAGCCCTGTCCTATGACGGCTTCCTGGGCAAGTGGGACCCGGCCAAGAAGACCCTCGGGCAAAGCGCCCGGCTCAAGGCGATCGGTTGGACGAGCAGCCTGAAGGGCTACATCGAGGCGGTCACGGCCGCCGGCATGCCCATCAAGTCGAGCTCGGTCTGGGAGAACCCGCACCCGCCATTTGCGCTGGCTTACGGCGGGCCGCTGCGCGACGACCAGATCAAGAACGTGGCCACCTTCATCGTCAATTGGGGGCCTGGCCAGATTGCGCCCGTTGCAACACAGCCTGAGGGCGGCGCTGGCCCGCAGCCGACGGCTGCGCCGCTGACCGCGCAGCAGGAAAAGGGCAAGCAGGTATTCCTCGGGGCTGCCGGCTGCCAGGCCTGCCATGCGATCAAGGGCGTGGCTGCAGGCGCTGTCGGACCCACCATGAACAAGCTGGCAACGACGGCTGAAGCGCGGATCAAGGACGCCGCCTATAAGGGCACGGCCAAGAATGCCCTGGAGTACATCCGCGAGTCCATTGTGAACCCGAACGGCTTCGTCGTCGCCGAGTGCCCGACCGGCGCCTGCATCGCCAACGTCATGCCTGCGACCTTTGGCACCTCACTGCAACCGGACGACCTGACCGCCCTGATCGACTATCTCGGTTCGCTCAAGTAGCCGCTTCCCAGCGAGTTCACAGAACGCAATCTGAAACGACATCCCCCGCCCCGGCGCAGACCAGGGCGGGGGATGTCGTTTCAGCC
>JAGOCU010000310.1 GCA_017998555.1 Thermoflexales bacterium | reverse complement strand
CCGATCACGCTGTTCTCGATCCGGGCTGAAGGATGAATATAGACCGGCGGAACCACTACCGATCGGTCATTCCGCCAGAGTTCACTGTTGTCATGGCCATGGGCCAGCAAAAAGCGATTGGTCTCGAGCACGGTCTCGGGTTTGCCGCAATCGAGCCAGACATCGACGGTTTCGATGCGCAGTTTTGCGCCCCGCGCGATCATCAGGTTGAAGGCATCGGCGAGGAAATACTCGCCCTTGGTCCGAATGTCCTTGCGCATGAGCTCGTCACAGCACTCCATGAGCAGACCGGCGTCCTTGACGTAGTACATCCCGATCACGACCAGTTTGTTGGCCGTGTCAGATGGCTTCTCGATGAAGCGCGAGATGAAGCCGTTCTTATCGACCTGGACCACCCCAAAGCGGCGCGGGTCCTCGACTTCCTTGACGTAGATGACGCCGTCGGCGGTCTCGTTGTCCAACTGGCTGAGATCGGCATCGGCGATGGTGTCGACAAAGACGATCAGGGTCGGGCCGCTCACCGAGCTCCGGGCCAGCAGCACGGCCGGGGCCTGCCCGTTCAGCTCGCGCTGTTCGTGATAGTGGGCGTGAACGTCGGGATACGACGCCGTGACGTATTGCTCGATCTGATCGCCCAGATACCCAACCACAAACGAGACTTCGCTGACCCCGGCGGCGACGAGTTTGTCCAGGATGTGGCCCAGCACGGGCTTGCCGGCAACCGTGATCAGGGGCTTGGGCTTGGTGTAGGTGTGCGGCCGCAGGCGCGAGCCGAAGCCCGCCAGGGGGATGATGACATTCATGGTCGTTGTGTATGGTACTCGCTGTCGCGCTGGAAGGCTGCCGCCGCGCGCAGCACGGCCGCTTCGCCAAAGGCCGGTCCCATCAGTTGCAGCCCGATGGGCAGACGGTCCGCGTCCAGGCCGCACGGGATGCTGATCCCGCACGTCCCGGCCAGGTTCATGTTGATGGTGAAGACGTCGGCCAGATACATCTGGAGCGGGTCGTCGGCCCGTTCCCCGATTTTGAAGGCGGTTGTCGGCGTAATCGGGCAGGCGATCAGATCGACCTGGCCAAACGCGCGTTCGAAGTCCCCTTTGATCAGGGTGCGGACCTTCTGGGCCCGAATGTAGTACGCGTCGTAGTAGCCGGCGCTGAGGGCGTAGGTGCCCAGCATGATCCGGCGCTTGACCTCGGGACCGAATCCGGCCCCGCGGGTCTGGCGATACATCGTCACCAAATCATCCGAGGGCACCCGCAGGCCATACTTCACCCCGTCGAAACGGGCCAGGTTGGCCGAGGCCTCGGCGGTGGCGATCAGATAGTAGACCGGCAGGCCGAGGGCGGTGTTGGGCAGGCTGACTTCCACCACCGTGGCGCCCAACGCTTCGAGCCGCGCGATGCCGGCCCGCACCGCGCGTTCAACCTCGGGCTGGATGCCGGCGATGAAATATTCCTTCGGCGCGCCAATCCGCAGGCCCGCCAGCGGGCGCTGGTCCGGAATTGCCCCCACTTCGCCGGCGTAATCGGGCACCCCCAGATTCATCGAGGTCGAATCCTGAGCGTCCCAGCCGGCGATGACCCCGTTGACGATGGCGGCGTCCCACGCATCGTGGGCGAGCACCCCGATCGAATCCAGTGACGAGCCATAGGCGATCAGCCCATGGCGCGAGACCCGCCCGTAGCTGTTCTTCAGCCCGGTGACGCCGCAGAATGCGGCGGGCAGGCGCACGCTCCCGCCCGTGTCTGTGCCGAGCGCGGCGCAGCACAATCCGGCGGCTACGGCCGCGGCGCTGCCACCCGAAGACCCGCCCGGCACGCGCGTTTCATCCCATGGATTGCGGGTGACGCCATAGCCCGAGTTTTCGGTCGACGATCCCATCGCAAACTCGTCGGTGTTGGTCTTGCCGAGGAAGACCGCGCCGGCCGCGCGCAGGCGCCCAACGGCGCTTCCCTCCCACACCGGCACGTAGTTCTCCAGCATGCGCGATCCAGCGGTCGTACGCAAGCCGCGGGTGACGAGGACGTCTTTCAAGGCGATGGGCACGCCGAGCAACGGCGTGTCCTCGCCGGCCGCCATGCGGGTGTCGGCGGCGGCGGCCTGGGCCAGGGCGGCCGCGGCATCGACCGTCAGAAAGACGTTGAGGCGCGGGTTCAGGGCCCCGATTCGATCGAGAAAGGCCTGCGTCAGCGCAACCGAGGTAAAGGCATGGGCGCGCAGGCCCGCGCGGGCGGCGCGCACCGTGAGCGCGGGGAGGTCGAAGAGCATGTCAGTCCGCCGGCTCGCCGTCGCCGAGGGTGGCCGGCACCTCAAACGAGGCCCCGTCCGACAACGGCGCATTGGCGAGAACGGAAACGCGCGGCAGGGGCGCGCCCGGCCCATCCCCCGCCCGCATCACCGAGCGTATGGGCAGGACCGATGCGGTGGGCAGAATGCCCTCCACATCGACCCCCTCGATTTCGGCCGCGTAATCCAGGACCGCCGACAGTTGCTCGGCATAGCGATTGGCCTCGTCATCGGTCAGATCGAGGCGAGCCAGGCGCGCAATACGCTCTACTTCAGCGGCGGTCAGCATGGTCAACGGGCGGGGCGCTCAGGGTCAGGGATTGACGATTTCGCCCGCGATCAAGGCATGCGCGGTGTACTTGGGGGCCTCGATCATTGGCGGCTCGACGTCGCCATTCATGTTGGTCTGGCCGCGATGGTAGGCGCCCTCGTTCAGCAGCAGCGAATTGACCACCATGTCGCCCCAGTGCTTGCCGGTCTCGGTGATCTCCACTCGGTTGGCATTGATATTGCCTTTCAGCGCGCCAGAAATCACAACGTTTTGCGCCTGCACTTCGGCGTAGACTTTGGCGGTTTCGGCGATGATGAGGTTGCCGGTCGTCTGGATCTGGCCCTCGAACACACCTTCAACCCGCACCCCGCCATCGCTGACGAGGCTGCCCGAAAGCCGGCAATTCGCCCCGATCACGGTCTCGATCTTGCCGTTGCTGGAGGCTGCCTGAGGGGCAGCGTAGGCGTTGCCCGCGTTTGTCGGCGCACTCGCGTACGTCTGCTTCTGCTGAGCGGCCTGCTTATCACGTCCAAACATAAGGTTGGTTTTCTCCTTGAACTGAAAGGGTCTCGCCGTTACTTGACGAACTCTTCCCACCATTTTCGGGTCGGAGGCGCTGTCGACGGCACGATCACCGTGTCGCCGGCCTTCGCCCAGCGCAGATACGCCCGGGCGTAGTATTCGACAAAGGCGTCGGTTCCGGCGTAGTTGAGGGCGGCCTTGACCTGGTCGCGCCGGATCTCGCTGAGGCGGACCTCTTCGCGCATGCGCACGACCTCTTGCAGGGTCGTCGCCTCGTTGCCGGCTCGCGAGATTAAGTTGACGACCAGGGGCACCGAAATAGCCAGAAGCGCGAGCGACACCCAGATCAGTGGCTGCGGGGTTGCGGCTTCGGCGCGGGCGCGTCCCGCGCGGGTAATCGGTGTGTTGGTCATGGTCATTTATGAAAATAGGGGCAAAGCTTGTAGTACACGGCGCTATCGCGCTGTGTCGCCCATGCCTTGCCCCTATTCCCGCGCGTCTCTCGACGCAGATGCCGAAGCAGGGACTTGAACCCTGATGGGCGTAAGCCCACTACGCCCTGAACGTAGCGCGTCTGCCAATTTCGCCACTTCGGCCCGAACGAG
>JAGOCU010000309.1 GCA_017998555.1 Thermoflexales bacterium | reverse complement strand
TGCGCCTCGGCGACCGAAGCCCTCGGCGCCGCGCGCGCGCGGGGGGTCGATTTCATCTGGGGCGAAACCTGCCCGCAGTATCTGGTCCTGACCGACGACTGGCTGCGCCGCGAGGACGGCCGGCTATGGATGTGCTCGCCACCCCTGCGCCCGCAGGCCGACCAGGACGCGCTGTGGAGGCTGGTCTCGAACCGGACCATCGACCTGATCAGCTCCGATCACTGCCCCTTCTCCCAGACCCAGAAAGCGTTGGGCGCCCGCGACTTTCGCAAGGTCCCCAACGGCGTGCCCGGGGTCGAGACGCGCCTGGCGCTGATCCATCACTTTGGCGTGCGGCGCGGGCGGATCGACCTGCAGGATTGGGTGCGGCTGTGCTGCGCGCGCCCGGCCGAAATGCACGCCCTGTCGACCAAAGGGCGGATTGCGCCAGGGGCCGACGCCGATGTCGTCATCTTCGATCCGGGCCTGAGCAAGCCGCTGGCGGCCGAGTCGCTGCATTCGGCCATCGACTGGTCGGCCTATGACGGCATCACCGTCGATGGCTGGCCGCGGGATGTCATCAGCCGGGGCGAATTGATCGTCCGTGACGGGCGTTTCGTCGGCCGGCCCGGGCGGGGGCGCTTCATCCGCCGCTCGCCATGACCGAGCGCCCGCTCACCGCCTATCTCGTGCGGCATGCCCGCAGCCTGGGAAATTCCACCGGCCGGGTACAGGGCTGGCTCGATCTGCCCCTGGATGATCTCGGCCGGCGCCAGGCCGAACGGCTCGCCGATCGCTTTCGCGGTTGGCGTTTTGATGCGTTGTACTCCAGCCCGCTTGCGCGGGCCGCCGACACCGCCCGGGCCGTCGCGGCCGTGACCGGGACGGACATTCGATTCGACGCCCGCCTGCGCGAATACAACATGGGCGCCTTCACCGGGATGACGGGTGAGGACATCCAGGCCTTTCTGTCGGGCTCGGGGCTGAGCCCGCGCGACGAATACGAGTGGGTGGCGCCCGGCGGCGAGAGCGCTCAGGAGACCTACGACCGGACGCGCGCCTTTGCGTGGGACGTGGTCCGGCGCCATCCTGGCCAGACGGTCATGGTCGTGTCGCATGCCGGCGCGTTGGGGGCGATGATCTCGGCCATGCTGGGGCTGCCACCCGCCCGCCGCCACCCGTTTGGCTTTGGCAACACGTCGGTGGCCAAGGTCATCCACGACCCGCACGGGCGCTGGCGCCTGCGCAGCCTCAACGACCTGAGCCATTTGGAGGAACGAGATCAATGAGCCGCCCTGCCCGGATCGCCCTGCTCGCCGCCGGCCTGGTCATCCTGGCCCTGTCCGCGCTCTTGCTTCTCGCCGCCCAGGTCAGCCTGGGAGGACCCATCATTGAGCGTGTCTTGATCCAGCCGTGAGCGGCCGATTGTGCTCCCTTTCGAACCCTGGCAAAGCCGTCCGATACGATATCCCCCGGCGAAGCCGGGGGATATCGTATCGGAATAATGGTTCTGTTAGGAGTTCTTAGGTAAAGCACAGGAATTTTTCGTTGTAGCCGACAACCTGGCCTGAATTGGTGGTGACGAACAATTCAATCTTGAAGCCACCATAGCCGAACTCGTTTGCGTTCAATTGATAGATGAAATTCTCGTTGCCATTTGAGCCGTTCACCGGGACATCTCGCTGTCCCTGGCTCCCACCCTGGCCGCACTGCTGGGTGTTGCTTTCGATCTTGAGCCGAATTCCTGAGATGCCATAAAGGTTCCACTTCAGGGTGAGGTCCTGGCTGGAGCCCTTGTTCAACCTGACGACCGGCGGCAATCCGGCCACGAACTCCAAATCCTGCTTCGCGCAGAACGTATAGCTGCTATTTCCGCTTTTGACCGCCATCCAGTACGGCGAGCTCGAGTTGCACGCGTCCGTGCTGCCGCCGGTGCTCGATCCGGCGCACGTGCCGGCCGGCAACCCGCCATCCACGTTGATGCCAATGGCATCTTCCTGGGTTGCGCCGGCGTTGTTGGTGATCTTCAGCCGGATGGTCCGCGCGTTGGTGATGCAATCCACCACCACCGACATGGTCCCGGCCGCCGCCTTATAACCCTGCCCATCACCCTTGTCGAGAAACGCCTCGCGAATGTTCTGGACGTTCCAACTCGCCACGATCGAACCGTTGTTGCCGACTGCAACGCGATCGACTGTCAAGTTTCCGGCCGTTCGGCCGACGACCGGCACCGCAGTCGGTGGGGCCGCTGTTGGCGGTGGCGATGTTGCGGTGGGCGGCGGAGGCGGGGGCGCGGTGGGCAGCGGCGGCGCCGCCGCCACGGCGGTCTTGTTGGCCGCGTCGTTGGCCTGCACCAGTTCGCCGAAGATCCAGCCCACGCCCGTCTTGAAGGTAATCTGATACCACTTGCCGTCGTCGCTGCGGCCCCGCACAGGCGCCTTTTCGTCCTTGCTCAACTGACCCAGCGCGCGATAGGCCGTGTTCGGCCCTTCGCGAATGTTCGCGAAGTCGTTGGTGACGACGAGGCTCGGCGCCTCGGGCGTCGCGGTGGGCGCGGTGGCCGCGGGTTGACCGCCGCCGCCTACCGCTGTTGCCGCTGGAACCGCGGTGGGCGGAACGGCCGCGGTCGCGGTGGGCAGTGCGCCTTGCGCGGTCAATACCACCAGATCAGACTGCCCGATGACTTTGTTGTCGGGGTTGTAAGCCTTGACCTGGATGCTGTGCGTGCCGGGCTGCAAGGGTGTCCACGGCACCTGGGCGTTGAACTCCGGCACACCCTTCTTCGGATCCTGGGTCGCGACCTGGGCATACGGCTGATTGGTGATGACCACCTCGATCATGCTGATGTTGTCGCCCTTGGCCGTCCACTGGATGTTGATCCCCTGCCCAACGCGCACGCTGGCGTTGTTGGTGGGCGATATGATCTTGATCTCCGCTGGCTTCTGGGCGCCCACCGAGCAGCCGCCCAGAATCAGTGATGCGGCGATCAGGCTTCCCAGCATGTGTTGTCGCGTCTTCATGCGTGCACTCCTTGTTTCGTGGATCGGCCAATCCCAACGAGTGAGACATAACTAGAACAGATGCCAATCCAAGAATCGTTCAATTCTACGCAGACCGTCCAGGGCATTGGCCGCGTGCGCGAAACCATGGCCTTCCTCCGGATAGGTCTTGAACTCGAAGGTCTTGCCGAGGCGCTTGAGCGTCTCCACAAGTTGGAGGGATTCACCGAGCGCAACGCGCTGATCGCGCTCCCCGTGCAGGATCAGGACCGGGGCCTTGAAGTGCTGCGCATAGTTCAGAGGCGAGCTTTCCTCCAGCCGATTTCCCGCCAGCGCGGGATGCCCCATCTGCCACTCCAGGTCCAGCCGCCCGGCATGATCGCCGCGCGCCCACGAGGTTTTCAGATGACTGTCGCCATATAGCGCCACCGCGCAACGCAGGCGGTATTTGGGATCCTTGCCAAGCGCAAGCAGAGTGAGGTAGCCGCCGTAACTTTGTCCCCACATCGCCAGCCGGCTCGGATCCACCTGGCCCAGACCGGCCAGGGTGTCGGCGGCGGCCAGGCAATCCTCAAGATCGCCGCGGCCCCAGTCACCCAGATTGCCTTCCTTCAACAGCCGCCCGTAACCGGTGCTGCCCCGGAAGTTCGGGCAGATGATGGCGTAGCCGCGCGCAACGAAATATTGCCGCACGGGATCCCAGGCCAGGTC
>JAGOCU010000308.1 GCA_017998555.1 Thermoflexales bacterium | reverse complement strand
TGGTCTGCGGCATCGGGCCGTCCGGCGCGCTCACCACCAGAATCGCCCCGTCCACCTGGGCCGCCCCGGTGATCATGTTCTTGATGTAGTCGCGGTGACCCGGCATGTCCACGTGCGCGTAGTGCCGTTCCTTCGTCTGGTATTCGACGTGCGCGATCGAAATCGTAATGCCGCGGGCGCGCTCTTCGGGCGCCTTGTCGATCTGGTCGTAGGCGACGAACTCGGCCCCGCCTTCCATGCCCAGCACCTTCGTGATCGCCGCGGTCAGTGTCGTCTTGCCGTGGTCAACGTGACCCATCGTGCCGACGTTTACGTGCGGCTTCGTCCTCTGGAATTTCTCCTTACCCATGATGCTCCTCTCTTGCGTGTCGCGTGTCGCTTATCTTGGTTTGGGCCGCGCCGGGCAAGCCCGGCGCGGCCCAAAAGCCGATTTACTTCTTATCCTTCCCCATCAACTCGTCGGCCAGGTTCCTGGGCAGTTCCTGGTAGTACGCGAACTCCATTACGAAGTTGCCGCGGCCCTGCGTCATGCCGCGGAGATCGGTCGCGTAACCGAACATTTCTGACAGCGGCACCTTGACGTTTACCGCCTGGGCGTTGCCGCGCTGCTCAAGGCTCTCGATCATGCCGCGCCGGCTGTTGAGATTGCCGACGACCGTCCCGGTGTAATCCTCGGGCACGACCACCTCGACCTTCATGATGGGCTCGAGGACGACCGGAGCCGCCTTCTGGGCCGCTTCCTTGATCGCCATGGAACCGGCGATTTTGAAGGCCATTTCGCTCGAGTCGACTTCGTGGAACGAACCGTCGACCAGCCGCACTTTGACGTCAACCATCGGGTAACCCGCGATGATGCCGCCCTCGAGGGCTTCGCGGATGCCCTTGTCGATCGGGCCGACAAATTCCTTCGGAACCGTGCCGCCGACCGTATCGTTGATGAATTCGTAACCCTTGCCCTTCTCGTTGGGCTCGATCTCAATCGCGGCGTCGCCGTATTGGCCCTTGCCGCCGGACTGGCGCTTGAAGATGCCGCGGGCCTTGGCCGGCCGGGTGATGGTCTCGCGATACGCCACGCTCGGGCGTCCAACTCGGACTTCAACGTTGTACTCGCGCTTCATCCGGTCGACGATGACGTCGAGGTGAAGCTCGCCCATTCCAGCCAGGGTGGTCTGCCCCGTTTCCTGGTCAGTCGCCACATGCAGGGTCGGATCCTCGTCGGTCAGGGCGCGCAGGGCCTTGCCCATCTTGTCCTGATCGGTCGACGACTTGGGTTCGATGGCCAGTTTGACAACCGGCTCGGGGAACGAAATGGCCTCGAGCAGGGTCTGATGCTGGATATCGCACAGCGTGTCGCCGGTGATGGCGTCTTTGAGGCCCTGGGCCACGCCGATGTTGCCGGCGCTGACCGTGGTGATGACCTCTTTCTTGTTGGCGTGCATCTGATACAGGCGCGCCATGCGCTCCTGCTTGCCCTTGGAGGCGTTCAGGACCGTATCGCCCTGATTGACCCGCCCCGAGTACACCCGGAAAAAGGCCAGCTTGCCCATCCCCAGCGGGTCCGTAATGACCTTGAAGACCAGCGCCGAGAACGGCTCAGTCGGGTCATTGTGGCGAACCACTTCTTCATCGGTCTCCGGATCGATGGCGATCGTGTCCGGCTTGTCCTTGGGCGAGGGCAGGTAATCGATCACGGCGTCGAGGACGAGCTGCACACCCTTGTTCTTGAGCGACGAGCCGCAGAAAACCGGGAAGAACAGGCGGTTGATGGTGCCCCTGCGAATCGCGGCCTTGAGCTCCGGGATGCTGGGCGTCTCGCCGGCCAGATACTTCTCGAGCAGACCGTCATCGGCTTCCGAGGCAACCTCGATCATCAGCTCGCGGGCGGCCTTGGCCTCGGCGAGGTGGCTGGCCGGGATCGGCAGCTCATGGACTTCGGTGCCCTTCTCGCCCTCGAAATTGAAATACTTCATCTCGAGCAGGTCAATCATGCCCGAAAAGCCTGATTCCAGCCCCACGTTCAGCTGCATGACCAGGGGCTTGGCAGCCAGGCGCTCCTTGAT
Source organism: Thermoflexales bacterium (assembly GCA_017998555.1). Classification (GTDB taxonomy): domain Bacteria; phylum Chloroflexota; class Anaerolineae; order J036; family Brachytrichaceae; genus Brachythrix. The sequence goes on along the minus strand of JAGOCU010000308.1, from coordinate 1,647 downwards.
CATTTCAACGGTCTTGGTCAGGGTTGCGCCCATGCGGTCAAGCTTGTTGACAAAGCAGATCCGGGGCACGCCGTACTTGTCGGCCTGGCGCCAGACCGTCTCCGACTGCGGCTCAACACCGGCCACGGCGTCAAACACAACCACGCCGCCGTCCAGCACGCGCAGCGAGCGCTGCACTTCGACGGTGAAGTCGATGTGGCCGGGCGTGTCGATGAGGTTGATCTGGATATCCTTCCAGAAGCAGGTGGTCGCGGCGGCGGTGATCGTGATGCCACGCTCCTGCTCCTGCACCATGTAGTCCATCGTCGCCGCGCCCTCATGCACCTCGCCGATCTTGTAGGTTCGGCCGGTGTAATAGAGGATGCGCTCCGACGTGGTTGTCTTGCCCGCATCAATATGGGCAATGATGCCAATGTTGCGGACCTTCTCGAGCGGGTATTCTTTGACCATGACGTGACGGGGCGCTGCCTACCAGCGGAAGTGGGCGAAGGCGCGGTTGGCCTCGGCCATCTTGTGGGTCTCTTCGCGCTTCTTCATGGCGGAACCCGTGTTGTTGGCCGCATCCATCACTTCGGCGGCAAGCTTCTCAGCCATGCTCTTGCCCGAGCGATCCCGCGCAGCATTGATGAGCCAGCGCATGGCCAGGCCTTCCTGGCGGAACGGATTGACTTCGACCGGGACCTGAAGGGTCGCGCCGCCGACGCGGCGAGGCTTGACTTCGACGGCGGGGCGAAGATTGGCCATGGCCTTCTCATAGACCTGCAGGCCGGGCGTGCTCATCTTCTCTTCCACCTGGGCAAAGGCCTGATAGACCACGCGCATGGCGACGCTCTTCTTGCCGCCATACATGAGCCGGTTGACGAGGCGGGTGACCGACTCGCTGTTGTATCGCATATCCGCAGCGACGATGCGCTTCGGGGGTTGATTTCGTCTTGGCATAGCTGTTACCCAGGGGCCGCGCAGCGGGCCGGGCTTGCGCCCGGGCCACGATCCGCGGCCAAACTCAATTACTTGCCCTTTGCCGGGGCCGCGCCCTTCTTGGGCCGCTTGGCGCCGTACTTGCTGCGGCTCTGCGACCGCTTTTCCACGCCTTCCGAGTCCAACGTGCCGCGCACAATGTGATAGCGCACGCCCGGGAGGTCCTTGACACGGCCGCCGCGCACGAGCACAACCGAGTGCTCCTGAAGCTTGTGCCCTTCGCCCGGGATATAGGCGGTAACTTCGGCGCCGTTGCTCAGGCGCACGCGCGCGACCTTCCGGAGGGCCGAGTTCGGCTTCTTCGGGGTCTGGGTCCGGACCACGGTGCACACGCCGCGTTTCTGCGGCGCGCCCTTGGCCTGATCCGTCTTGCGGCTACCCTTCAGCGAGTTCGTGGTGAACTGCAGTTGGGGCGCCTTGCTCAATGCGCGCTTGGGCTTCCGCCCTTTCCTAACCAGTTGGTTGATCGTAGGCATAGTGACTCTGTATTCAGTTCCAGTCTGAACGGACGTTGGGAACATCGCCTATAGGTGGGGGCGGGAGCCCTTTGTCAGGCGACGAAAGAGGCAGCCTAGCTTAAAGGCTGCCCCTTCATGTTCGGTTACTCGCTATTGGATTGGGTGTTTTCACACCGCAGCTCAAGTTAGCGGCCTCACAGTATACACGAAA
>JAGOCU010000029.1 GCA_017998555.1 Thermoflexales bacterium | reverse complement strand
CCCTGCTGCCAGACAAAGCCCACCTGCGAGCGCCGATACAGGGTCATGGCCGCGTCCGACATCTTGAGCAAGTCGCGGCCATTCACGATGGCCTTGCCGGCGGTCGGGTGATCGAGCCCGCCCAGGATGCTGAGCAATGTGGATTTGCCGCTTCCACTGCTCCCGACAACCCCGAGCACTTCGCGCGGGTTGACCACCAGATCGAGCCCTTGCAGAGCGACGACCTCGAGGCCGGCGACCTTGTGGACCTTGACCAGGTTCTCGCAGATGATGAAGGGGGCGGCAGGAATTGCGGGTTCGGGCATGGCGGGTACGATGCCGGAGTATCGCATGTCAGCAACTGGCTGTGCCCGATAACAGGGTTCATCCGCAGATTACGCAGATTTGCGCCGATTCCTTTTTTGATCCAATCGGCGCAAATCTGCGCAATCTGCGGATGAAAAATCCGGAAGTCACACGAGAAGCTGGGGCGGGAGATAGACCTCGAAGGGCACCTCACGGCAGATGAAGACCGAGTGGGGGCGCTGCATCTCAGCGGCGGACAGCAGCCCAAGCCGCTCATACAGGCTGAACCAAAGATCGCGCGGCCGGGCCTGGGAAAGCGTCATCAGCGGATGCCAGATCGAGTAGCCGCCCAGCGCGCCATCCAGCCGATGGAAGAAGCCGTCCACCGGATGCGTCAGAACCAGCGTTTGCTCGGCCAGCGTTGCGAAGCCGGGGGTCAGGCCGATTGGCGCGGCATCACCCAGCAGGTCAATCCGGGCCGCGCACCAGGTCGAGTCCACGTCATAGCGATAGCGGTCGTAGGCGCCGCTGGCGGGATCAATGCGCACGTCGATACGGTATTGGGCGTGGTGCCAGGGAATGCGCCACAGCGCGCGCGCGGCGTGAACCAGGGGCGAACCGAGGGTGGTGCCAAAGAACCACACCCCGGGGAGGCCGGTCTGCCGGTCGATGACGTAGGCCCGGTGGTTGGTCTGGCCGAACTGCCAGCGCAGCCAGGGCGCGAGGCGGGCAAAGCGAAAGTCGACGTCGAGAAAGGGCACGGCGCTGAGCATGGCCTGGGGCAAGCCATTGATCTCAACGGTTTGTAGCTCGAAACGATCGGTTGGGATGTGAGGGCGCAGCCGTTCTGGCGGCAGGGTGTAGTTGATCAGGGCGAAGTGGCGCAACAGGGTGCGCACGGTGAGGATGTTGCCTGGGCGCGGCTTCAGGCGCGCCTCGAGCAACTGAGCGGGGTCGTAGGGCTGTGGGCTCATGCGGGCCAACTTTACACGGGCTGACGCGAGATGGAGCCCACCTTCCAGGTGGGCTCCATCTTTGACGACATAACGGTCGACCCGCCGTGAAACACGTCATCAATCTGAAACAAAACCAGAAACTCGTTTCATGTAAACCGGTTCTCGCCTCTTGACAAATCTTAGGAATCCATTAGATTATGAGAGCGCTCTCTGAGAACGCTCTCAGAGACCGCTCTCAGAGCGCAATTCGGGTTTCGATTGACTGTCAAGACGCAGTTATGGCACAGACGCTGGAGCAGATCGCCGAGTTGGCCGGGGTATCCCGGGCCACGGTCTCACGCGTCATCAACGGTGGCCCCTACATTCGGACCGAAGTCCGTGAACGGGTCATGCGGGTCATCGCCGAGCACAACTTCCACCCCAACGCCGTTGCCCGCTCGCTTGCCCGCCGCCGGACCAACGCCATCGGCCTGCTCATCCCCGAACCCGTCGCGCGCCTGTTTAACGACGCCTACTTCCCACCCCTGGCCGAAGGCGTCGCCTCGGCCTGCCATGACCTGGACCTCTACATGGCCCTGCTCACGGTGAATGAACCGGCGGATCCCGAAGCGCGGGGGCACCTCTACAAGCGCATCTTCACCAGCGGTTACCACGATGGAATCGTCATGGCCTCCTCGCCGCGCAGCGACGTGGTGACCAAGATGATGATCGACTTCGGCGTTACGTTTGTACTGGCCGGGCGCCAGCTTGACTATCCCGACCTGCCCTGCGTGGATGTTGACAATGTCGGTGGCGCGCGGATGGCGGTGGAGTACCTGGTGTCTCTGGGGCACTGCAGTATCGGCACCATCGCCGGTCCGGCCTACATGTCTGCCGGAGTGGACCGGCTGGATGGCTTCCGATCGGCCATGGCCGGGCACGGCCTGACGATCGATCCCGCCCACATCATCGAGGGCGACTTCACCGAACAGAGCGGCTTTACAGCCGGCCTGCGTCTGGCTGAAAAGCCCCCCACTGCGCTTTTCGTCGCCAGCGACATGATGGCGGCCGGGGCCATGCGCGCATTCGCGGCGCGCGGCCTGCGCGTGCCGGACGACGTCTCCATCGTCAGTTTCGATGGTTTCCCGCTGTCCGCGACGACGCACCCTGCCCTCACAACGATCACCCAGCCGGTGGTCGAGTGCGGGCGGCGCGCCGTCGAAATGCTGATCGGCTTGATCGACACCTTGATGCCAAGGGGCTCCGGCCCCGCGGCGGATGGCGAGACTGGCGGGCCAAGACTGGTGCTGCCGGTGGCCCTCACCGTCCGTGAGTCAACGTGCCGGCGCGACACTCAATTAAGGAGGTGATGACATCCAGTAACGCCAACGCAACCCCCAACTTGTGTTTCTGGGCGCCCCGCGCGCCCGAGAGTCGCAAGAGTCACGAACTGATCCTGTGCCGGAGGCGAAATCCCCCGGCTTCACCGGGGGATTTCGCCTCCGGATATTGGCTCAGCGAGGGACTCCAAAGTCTAGATACGAAGAGAGAGGGAAAACATACCCATGAAAACGAACCTGATTCGCATTTCCGGCCTGGTCGCAGCGACCAGCCTGATCCTCGCGGCCTGCGGCGCGAGCACGCCCCCCACCCCCCAGATCATCACCAAGGAAGTCATCAAAGAGGTCCCCAAGGAAGTCCGGGTCGAAGTGACCAAGGAAGTCGTCAAGGAGACCGTCAAAGAAGTCATCAAGCCGGCCGCTGATCGCACGGTCGTGACCTGGTATGTCGGCCTCGGCGCCGGTTCGAGCGAAGCTCAGATCGTCCCCGAGAAGGCCTGGGTTGACAAGTACAACAAGTCGCAGGACAAGTATCAGCTCGTCATCCAGATCGTCGACAACGCGGTTGCCGCGCAGAACCTGAAGGCCCAGATCGCTCAGGGCAACTACCCGGACATCATCGGACCGGTCGGCAAGGACGGCCGCGCCGCCTTCGCCGGCGGCCTGCTCGATGTCACGCCTCTGATCAAGAAGTACAACGTTGACACCAGCAAGTTCAGCGAGCAGCTCCTGAACTTCGTCAAGGATCCCGACGGACAGGTCGGCCTGCCCTACGCGATGTTCCCGGCCGTGATCTTCTACAACAAGGCCCTCTTCGCCGAGGCCAAGATGAACCCGCCGCCCACCAAGTTCGGCCAGAAGTACAAGATGCCGGATGGCAAGGAAGTGGATTGGACGTGGGCGACCCTGCGCGACGTCGCCATGAAACTGACCGTCGACAAGGCCGGCAAGGACGCCACCCAGGCCGGTTTTGACGCCAAGACGACCCGCCAGTGGGGCTTCAACCAGCAGTGGTCGGACTCGCGCGGCATGGCCGTGCTGTTCGGCGGTGGCGGCATCGTCGCCGCGGACGGCAAGACCGCCAAGGTCAGCGACAGCTACAAGCAGGCCTACAAGTGGGTCTATGACGGGATTTGGAAGGACAACTTCTATCCGAGCGGCGAAGAGGCCGGCAGCGAACTGCTCGCCAAGCCGAACGAGTTCGCCTCGGGCAACGTGGCCATGAGCTACACCCACAGCTGGTTCATGTGCTGCATGGAAGGCGGCAACCTGAAGCAGTGGGGCGTGGGCGTGGTTCCCGCCGGCCCCGATGGCAAGATCACCGTTAAGATGCACGGCGACACCTTCTCGATCCTGAAGGGCAGCAAGAACCCGGATGCGGCCTTCAACGTCATGCTCGACATCATGAAGTCGAAGGAACTCGAGCAGGTGTACGGCGGTCTGCCCAGCGGCGACGCCGAGCGCGCTGCCTTCTTCACCGCGAAGGAGACTCAGTTCAAGTTCAAGCCCGGCGACGTGACCTGGCAGGTGTTCCTGGACAGCGTTCCGTACCCGGACGTGCCGAGCCACGAGAGCCTGACCCCGAACTACCTCAAGGCCAAGCAGCGGATGCAGGACTTCCAGTCCCTCATCCAGGGCAAGGCCGGCCTGAACATGGACGACGAGATCGCCAAGCTCGAGAAGGATCTGCAGAAGATCTTCGACGAAGCTGCGACCAAGTAGTCTGAACTTCGTTCAGCGCCGTTGACGCGAGGGCAGGCAGCACTGCCTGCCCTCGCTCTCAATCCCGGCAGGAGGATTATGGCCACTTTGACGAGTCGCATTTCCCAAGCGCTTCCGAAGTCACGCGCGCAAAAACGCGAGGCGCGCCTGGGCCTCACCATGCTTGCCCCGTGGCTGGTTGGCTTGCTATTTCTGTGGATCCTGCCGATGGGGATCTCGCTCTATTTCTCTTTTACCAACTACGACCCGGTCAAGGCCGACCAGATCAAGTTCATCGGATTTGACAACTTCGTGCGAATCTTCACCGATGACGTGGCCATTTGGTCGGGTTTCGTTACCTTCCGCTTCATGTTCATCTATGTGCCCTTCAGCGTCATCATGCCGCTGCTGATCGCGTTGATGATCACAAACAAGACGTTGCCTGCGCGCGGGGTATTTCGCTTCCTGTTCTACCTGCCCTCCATCATTCCGGGAATCGCCGCAACCCTGATCTTCCTGCGCGTTTTCAACGTGCAGACGGGTTGGGTCAATCGCTTGTTGGGCGGCATCGGGATCGAGGGACCGAGCTGGTTCTGGGACGCCAACTGGGTGACCATCACCCTGGTTATCCTGGAATTCTGGTTCATCGGGGCGGGCATGATCCAGTACATCGCCGCGCTGCAAAACGTGCCGCTGGAGATGTACGAGGCGGCCAAAGTAGACGGCGCCGGCCCGTTCCGGCGATTCTTCCAGATCACCCTGCCCCTGATTTCCTCGGTGATCTTCTACCGGCTGGTCTTCGCCCTGATCTTCGCCATGCAGTATTTCGGCAACGCGATGCTGGTGGGCGGGCTGTCGGGAAACCCTGATCGAAACACGCTGTTCTACAACGTGTATCTGTATCGGGCAGGCTGGACGCTGAACGAAATGGGCTATGCCTCGGCCCTGGCCTGGTTCCTCTTCATCCTGGCCGGAGCCGTCACAATTGGCTTGTTCGCGTCGCAGAAGAAATGGGTGTTCTACGCCACAGGAGACTAGCCATGGCCTCAAACGCAGATTCCAACCTGATGTCCCTCGGCAGTAATGCCGCCCTGGCCCGCCAGGCGCGACGCATGATCGGACCCGGGCTGATGCTGGTGATGGCCGGCGTGATCATCTCGGCCTTTTTGCTGCCGCTGGCTTATATGCTGACCACCGCTTTCCGGGATGACCGCAAGATGACCGAAGCCGGGGGCGAGACGCCATGGTATCCGGCCACGGCCGCGAGCTTCGAATACAACGGGGAAGTCCTGCCAATACTCAAAGTGCCGACCGCCGATGGGGTCAGGAACTGGGCGCTCTTGACCAAAGGGCGGGAAGACAGCGACTTCATCGACCCCGCGAATCCCGCTGCCGGCCCCATCAACTGGAAGGGCTCCTGGCGCACCCTTGAGCGGGATTGGACCCCCTACTTCACCCTGGACAGCATTACCGAGTCCTGGCGGCGGGTGAATTTCACCAACCTCTTCAAGAACTCGCTCTTCGTCTCGGTCGTCAGCGTGTTCTTCACCCTGATCTCGTGCACGATCGTCGCCTATGGATACGCGCGCTTCAAATTCCCGGGCAAGGACATTCTGTTCTGGGTGTTAACCGCCACGGTCTTTCTGCCTCAGCAGGTGACCTGGATTCCGCTGGCGATCTTCTACTCCAAGATCGGCTGGTCGCAGTCTTTTCTGCCGCTCATCGCGCCCGCCCTCTTCGGAAGCGCCTTCGAGATCTTCCTGCTTCGCCAATTCATCATGTCGATCCCCAAGGAGATGGACGAAGCGGCCATGATTGACGGGGCCGGCCCGCTGCGGACCCTGGTCTCAGTCATCGTCCCGAATATCATGCCGGCCTTTGTGGCGGCCGCGATGTTCCACTTCTTCTTCAAGTGGAACGACTACTTCTGGCCGCTGATCATGCTCTCGGGCAAGGAAGATCTGTACACCATTCCCCTGGGGCTGGCCCAGCTCAACAACACCTTCGGCACCTTTCCCGGTCTGGCCATGGCCAGCGGCGTGATCGCCATCACCCTGCCGATCGGTATCTTCATCATCTTCCAGCGTTACTTCATGCTCGGCAATGTCGTGACCGGCGTTGACAAGTAAATGGGTCGCTGGCCTGGGATCCGGTTCGCGGCAGCGGGCGCGCTCGCGCTGAGCGTGTGCGCCTGCGCCGGGACCGCATCTCGGCCCGAGACGCCCGTCGCAACAGCCGCGCCCGCTGCGACAGGGCGCTTCTACACCCTGGGCGGCAAGATCATCGATCCAAAGGGAAAGGTCTTTGTCGCCCGGGGCGCCAACATCAACGGACCGGCCTACTACTTCCGGAATGACCCGATCGAGAACCCCGGCCCGCTCGGGATGTCCAGCCTGGACATGATCGCCAATTGCTGGAAGTTCAACATCGTCCGGGTCAACACCTTCGCCTCTTCGATGGTCCTGTATCCGGAGGACTTCGACCCGATCGTCAAGGCCTTCACCGCCCGCGGCATCGTGGTCATGATCGAGCCGCACGACTACACCGGGCGCTACCCCAACGCCGAAGCCGAGATCAAAGTCCTCACCGGCGCGCACAAGACCCTGGCCGCGCGCTACAAGGACAACCCCTACGTCTGGTTCAACGTGATGAACGAGCCCAACGCGGAGAAGCCAGACCAGGCCCACGACTTGTGGGTCGAGACCCATCGGACCGTCATCCGGGCCATACGCGAGACAGGAGCCGACAACCTCATCGTCGCCGACGCGCACGGCTGGGGCCAGGACAACCGCGGCGGGGCCGGCTCATCGATCCTGAATTGGGGCGCGGAGCTGCAGCAGTTCGACGGCAAAGCGCAGCCAAATATCGTCTTCAGCCTGCATGTGTATGAGCTGTGGAACAACGCCGATCAGGCCTTCGCCGAATACTTCGATGCCGCGGCGGCCAGGGGCCTGCCTTTGATCGTGGGCGAGTTCGGCATGTTGAACGGCCCGCGCGACACATTGCCCGCCAGCGCGTCGATGATGGCGGCGGCAAAACCGCGCGGGATCGGCTGGCTGGTCTGGCATTTCGACGGCGGCGACACCAATGACCTCACCCTGCCTTCCACCGGCGGCTGGATGATCGACGACTGCGCTAAACCGACCAACCTCACACCGCTCGGACGGCTGGTGTGGGACGGCGCGCCGCCCCCAACGAAGTGAATCCATGGACAACGCATCCAAACAGTCTGTGCCGCCTGACGTCTCGCGGCGAACGATCATCGGGATCTGGGCCGCCTGGGCGGCCGCGCTGCTGATCTTCCAGGCAATTGTGCCCATGCGCCTGGAACTGGCCCGTCCCGACAACGCGCTCGGCTGGACGGCCAACGAAACCCGCCGCACAAGCCAGAACGACAAGCCGTACCTGGTCGAGCCCTTTCTGAACGCCCAGGTCGGCTGGGACTCGGAGTTCTACCTCTCGATCGCGACGGCGGGCTATGACGATCCGCTGGTGCGGGCGGTCCGGGCCGGCGGGCGGATGCTGTCGCTGAACTATGCCTTTTTCCCCGGCTATCCCATTGCCATGGCGATTGCGGCCTGGCCCATTCGCTGGATCGGGCTGACGCCGATTGCGGGCTCGACCCTGGGTGGCGTGATAGTCTCTCTTGTTGCCGCCCTGTTCGCCATGTTCGCCATCGCCGAGCTGACTGGCAGGGACCCCGAAGATCGCGCCGATGGCATCCGGGCCGCCACTTATTTGCTCATCTTCCCGAGCGGTTTCTTCCTCGCCCAGGTCTTCACCGAATCGCTCTTTCTCGCTCTGGCCCTGTGGTGCCTGGTCTTTGCCCGGCGCGGGAATTGGCTGGTCGCGGGCGCACTCGCAATCGGCGTCACGCTCACGCGAGCGACCGGGGTCGCGCTGATCGTCCCGCTTGCCTTCCTGGCCTGGCGCGCCTGGGACAGCGCCGCCGGACGGGCCCGGGTGTTTTCCGTTCTGGCCGCCGCGGTTCCGGTTGTTGTATTCGCTGTCTGGCGCATTTCACCGCTCGGTCAGTCTTTCGCGGCGGTCGAGCAGGCCTGGTTTGGACGCGAGTTCCTGTCGATTGACAAATCGTTCTACAACACCTATCAGGCCGTGGTGCAGATGACCAGCAAGAATACCCAGGCGACGATCTATTTCGCGCTCGAATTTGGCGCGGTCGCCCTGGCCGCGGCCGGCTGTGTCGGGCTGGCGCGTCGCCACCCCGATATTGCGCTGTTCAGCGCGGCCATACTCGTCGGATCGCTCACCAGCGGATACATCCAAAGCATGATCCGCTATACGCTGACGATGCCCGCCATGTTTTTTTGGCTGGCCCGACTTGGGCGGCGTCCGGCCTTTGACCGGGGCTGGTCCTTCGCCAGCACGCTTCTGCTTGGCATGCTCGCCATGCTTTTTACGTTTGACATGTGGGTCGCCTGAACAGGCGCCACGGAAGGAGATTTGATGACATCGCAACCTTTTCCGCCCGGTTTCGTGTGGGGGACGGCAACCTCCTCGTATCAGATCGAAGGCGCGGTCAACGAGGACGGCCGGGGGCGCTCGATCTGGGATGACTTTACCCACACGCCCGGCAAGATCAAAGACGGCGGCACGGGCGACGTCGCCGTCGACCACTACCATCGTTACCCCGAGGACATCGCGCTGATGAAGTCGCTGGGGGTCAAGGCCTATCGCTTCTCAACCGCCTGGCCGCGCATTCTTCCCGATGGCAAGGGCCGGATCGAGCGCCGCGGGTTGGACTTCTACAGCCGGCTCGTGGATGATCTGCTCAAAGCCGGGATCGAGCCGTATCTCACGCTCTATCACTGGGACCTGCCCTCGGCCCTGCAGGCCCATGGCGGATGGGCCACCCGCGACATCGCCGGCCAGTTCGCCGATTACGCCGCGATCGTCACCCGCGCCTTGGGTGACCGGGTGACGAACTGGATCACCTTGAATGAGCCCTGGTGCATCTCGTTTCTCAGCCACGAAATCGGTGAACACGCCCCTGGCCTGAAGAACCGCGCGCTCGCGATGCAGGCCGCCCACCACTGCAATCTCGCGCACGGTCAGGCAGTCCAGGCCATTCGGGCCGCGACGCCGCGCCCGGCCGACACCAAGGTGGGCATCACCTTGAATTATTCGACCGTGCTCCCGCTGACCGACAGCGCGGCCGACCGGCGCGCGGCCGATCTCGTCCATCAATACGACCCCTTCTGGAGCTGGTTCACCCGGCCGCTCTTTACCGGCGCCTACGGTCCGGCCTGGCCGCCATTGGCCGAGGGCGATGGTCCCGAGATACGCCCCGGCGACATGGCGTTAATCTGCCAGCGCCTGGACTTCCTCGGCGTCAACTACTACACGCCCATTCGAATCAAGGACGGTGACGGGATGCCTCGCCACACCCGCAATGCGGGAGCGGAATACACCTTGATGGATTGGGAAGTGGAGCCCGAGGGCCTGCGCCAGCTCCTGCGCGATCTGCATCAGTTCACGGGCGGGCGCGTGCCATTGTTCATCACAGAGAATGGTTCGTCCTTCCCGGATGCCATCGTTGGCGATCATCAGATCCACGACCCGCGCCGGATCGCCTATCTGCGCGGGCATCTCGACGCCTGCCGCCGGGCCATTGCCGAGGGCGTCGACCTGCGCGGCTACTTCGTGTGGTCGCTGATGGACAACTTCGAATGGGCGCACGGATACCAGCAGTACTTCGGTGTCGTCCACGTCGACTATGCCACCCAGAAGCGCAGCATCAAAGATAGCGGCAACTACTATCGCGACGTCGTCGCCGCCAACGCGGTTCTATAACTGTCACGCCAGGGGTAATCCCGATCGCGATGTGCCGGCTTCGCCGGCACATCGCGATCGGGAACATCCCTGGCAGAGCGCGCAGCAAGCCACCTCATGAACACCATCAGTTTCAACTCAGCCAACTTCGTCGCCCGCGAAATCGGCTATGCCATGACCGAGGGCTGGATGCAGGGCGATGCCGCCACCCAGGCCTGGTACCGCCCGCTTGACACCTTTGGGTCGCGCTTCGGGGCGATGCTGGACGAGGTCGTCGCACTGGGCTTCGAGGCCATCGACCTGTGGCTCGCCCACCTCCATCCGGACTGGGCCAGCGACCAGCACATCGCGTTCGCGCGGCAGGCCCTGGAAGCGCGAAACCTGAGCGTCGCGACGCTGGCCGGCTTCGGCGACACGCGCGAGCAAGTGCTCCGGGCATGCGAAATCGCCCTCGGCGTCGGCGCCACGACCTTTGGCCACGGCGCCCGGATCGTCGATCGCGATCACGCCTTTGTCGTCGACACGCTCGGATCGCGCGGACTCCGGCTGGGGATCGAGAACCACCCCGAGAAAACACCGGCGATTCTGCGCGATCGGATCGGGGACGGCCAGGGCGTGATCGGGGCGATGATCGACACGGGTTGGTTTGGCACCCAGGGTTACGATGCCGCCCGGGCTATCGTCGAGCTCAAGGACGTCCTCTTCGGCATCCACTTGAAGGACGTGCTCGGAGCGGGCGCGCATCACACCTGCCGCTTCGGCCAGGGTGTCGTGCCGATTCAGGCCTGCGTCCACGCGCTGCGGCGGACCGGCTTCGCCGGGCCGATTTCGGTCGAGCACGAGCCCGAACGGGCCGACCCGCGCGAGGATGTCCGAGCCAGCGCCGCCCTCTTGCGGGGTTGGCTGGAAGAACCGCTCAACTAAATGCATCATCGGGCGAGTCCACCCCGCCCGGCTCCACTTACATGCCTAACGCACTCACCACCATCGCCATCATCGGCTGCGGCAACATCGCTGGGCCCTATGCCCAGGACATCGCCCGCCACCCGCACCTGCGGCTCAAGGGCGTCACCGACATCGACCTGGCCCGCGCCCAGGCGCTGGCCGACAAGGCAGGCTGCGCCGTCTACCCAAGCGTTGAGGCCCTCCTGGCCGATCCCGAGGTCTCCATCGTCGTCAATCTGACGATCTTCGAAGCGCACTTCGAGGTCAGCCGGCGCGCGCTCGAAGCCGGCAAACACGTTTACAGCGAAAAGCCGCTGGCCCTGAACGTCGCCGATGCCCAGGCGCTCGTCGCGCTGGCTCGGGAACGCGGGCTGCGCCTGGGCTGTTCGCCGTTCGTCCATCTGGGCGAGGCCCAGCAGACCGCCTGGAAGCTCATCCGAGACGGCAAGCTCGGCCAGGTGCGGGTTGCGTATGCCGAGGTCAACCACGGCCGGATCGAAACCTGGCATCCGAACCCCGTCCCGTTCTATGCGGTTGGGCCGCTGTGGGACGTTGGGGTGTATCCGCTTACCCTGCTCACCACGATGCTCGGGCCCGCCCGATCCGTGACGGCCGCGGGAAGGGTCGTCATGCCCGACCGGGTGACAAAAGACGGAACCCCGTATCGGGTCACGACCCCGGATTTCGTGATTGCCGCGATCGAGCACGCCAGCGGGGCGATTTCGCGCCTGACCGCCAGTTTCTACGTCAGCCATCGCTCGTCGCGTCAGAAGTCGGGGCTTGAGTTCCACGGCGACGTCGGCTCACTGGCCCTCGAAAGCTGGGCGGCATTTGATTCACCCGTCGTCGCAGGCAACTTCGGAGAGGAGCTCAAGCCGGTGGACCTCATCGCGCCGACTGTGGGCGGCACGCCGTGGGGGACGGGCATCTCCGAAATGGCCCAGGCCATCGCGGAGAACCGCCCTCAGCGCGTCACCGGCGACCAGGCCGCCCACATCGTGGAGATCCTCGAAGCGATTTCGACCTCAATTCGTACCGAACGCCCTGTGGCCGTCTTCTCTGGCTTTCCGACGCCCGTGCCGATGCCCTGGGCCGTCTGATTCACTGAGTAGGCGCCTGTATGTTCCTGACGGTCGACACGGGTCTTGTGTCACTGCAATTGCGCCAGATTGTTTCACGCGGAGGACGCGGAGGCGCGGAGGGGATCGCACGGGGAAAGGCTTGTTCAGTATTCACGTTCTCTCCGCGCCTCCGCGTTCTCCGCGTGAGATGTCCGGGCGTCGAGAGCATTTGGTGGGCCACTTTGAGGGGCTAGCATGCGAAAGATAACGATCGATACCAACTGGGCGTTCAAACAGCGCGATCCCGCCCGGGTTCCGGCACAGGATGCGGCCGATATCACCGGCTGGCTGCCGGCCAGCGTGCCTGGTGGTGTTCACCTTGACCTGATGGCCGCTGGCCAGCTCGACGATCCGTTTGTCGACATGCGCGAGAAGGCAAGCCAATGGGTCGGTGAACGCGATTGGTGGTACCGCTGCAGGTTTGCGCCTCCCGCCCTGCGTCCGGGCGAGCGCGCGACGCTCGACTTCGAAGGACTCGACACGTTTGCCACGGTATGGGTCAATGGGCTTCCGGCCGCGACCAGCGACAACATGTTTGTCCCGCTGCAGATCGACGTGACCCGCATGTTGCAGCCCGGCGAGAACGAGGTGCTGATCCTGTTCGAATCAGCGCTTCGGATCGGGCGCGCCCTCGAGTCGCGCTACGGGCAACGGGCCGTGTGGAACGGCGACCCAAGCCGTGTGTTCGTGCGCAAGGCCCAGTACCACTACGGATGGGATTGGGGTCCGGTCTTGATGGCGGCCGGTGTTTGGCGGCCGGTTGCGCTGAGATTCTCGCCCGCCCGCATCGAGGACGCGCACATCGAGACGCATTTGAATGCGGGACGCAGCGCCGCCGCGATCAACGTAACGGTCAATGTCTCGGGCGCGGCAAACGCCATCGCGGTTGAGATTGTCGACCCTGACGGGCGCGTCGTGGCCGCGGGCGCGGATGCCGCCCGGGATGGCCAGGGTCGGATCGCGCTCGGTGTCGATGACGTCCGGCTGTGGCAACCGCGCGGATATGGCGAACAGGCGTTGTATACCGCCCGGATGACGCTCTGCGACGCGGCCGGCGATGTCGTGGACAGGATCAACCGCCGCTTCGGCCTGCGCGACGTGCGGCTCGTCCAGGCGCCGGTCCGCGGCGAACCCGGCGCAAGTTTCACCTTCGAAGTCAACGGCGTGGAGATGTTCTGCGGCGGCGCGAACTGGATTCCGGCCGACAACTTCACCCCGCGAATCGACCCCGACCGATATCGGCGCTGGCTCACACTGGCCGCGGATGCCAACATGCGCATGGTGCGGGTGTGGGGCGGCGGTATCTTCGAGGAGGACATCTTCTACGATCTGTGCGACGAGCTCGGCCTGTTGGTCTGGCAGGACTTCTTGTTTGGATGCGGGATGTACCCCGCCCACCCCGAGTTCATCGACAGCGTGCGGCGCGAGGCCGAAGCTCAGGTTCGCCGGCTGCGCCATCACCCCAGCCTGGCGTTGTGGGCGGGCAACAATGAGGACTATCAGATCGCCGAGTCCATCCGGGCCTATGACCCCAGCTTTGAGGGCGATTTCACTCAGAGCGCCTTCCCGGCCCGCGAGCTGTATGAGCGCACCCTGCCCGAGGTTGTCGCGCGCCTCGATCCGGGCCGGGTCTACTGGCCTGGCAGCCCATATACCCCGAATGGGCCGACCAGCGACCAGACCGTTGGTGATCGGCACACCTGGGACGTCTGGCACGGCGCGATG
>JAGOCU010000307.1:1304-3717 GCA_017998555.1 Thermoflexales bacterium | reverse complement strand
CGCCCCTCGCTCAACAAGCGCATGGAGCGCAGCGCCGAGGGCACCTACAACTGGTGCGTCACCCTCTTCCCCACCGACGCCTACGCCATGGACTCCGACATGAGCCTGGCCGATTTCACCGAGTTTGTCTTCGCCGCCTGCATGCTCAACGACCCCGACCCGGTCGCGCGCTGGAAGGAAATGGGCGTGCGTCAGCAGGTCTACGTCGATTTCCTCAACGGCCGCAAGCGCATCGACGTCAAGGGCCCCAATGTCGATCTGACCATGAGCATCGACGGGCGCATCTTCAAGAACAGCCAGGGCCTGCGCAACTTCCCCGATGGCGAGATCTTCACCGGCCCGGTCGAGGACTCGGTCAACGGCTGGATCCGCTACGACTACCCGTGCGTCTATCAGGGCCGCGAGGTGCAGGGCGTCGAGCTCACCTTCGAGCACGGCCGGGTGACCAAGGCCACGGCCAAGAAGGGCGAGGACTTCCTGCTCAAGGTCCTCGACACCGACCACGGCGCCCGCACCCTCGGCGAGTTCGCCATCGGCACCAACTACGGCATCACCCGCTTCTCACGCAACATTCTCTTCGACGAGAAGATCGGCGGGACCATGCACATGGCGGTCGGCAGCGGCTACCCCGACACCGGGGCCAAAAACAAGAGCGCCGTGCACTGGGACATGATCGCCGGCATGCAGAACGACAGCACCATCGCCGCCGACGGCGATGTGTTCTACAAGGACGGGAAGTTCGTCATTTAGGGTTCGGTCGTTAACAGGAGAACGGGAGAAGGGGAGGATACGAAGGAAGCTTTGCGTTCCTGCGCATTCCTTCCCCTCCCGTTCTCCTGCCAGACTTCTTTCTTCCCTTCTTCTGTTAAGCAACCTGCATCAACGGACGCTTGTCTCGTAGGCGCTGACCGCCTCGGCCCGGTTGCGGGCGTTAAGCTTGCCCAGGATATTGTGCAGGTGGCGTTTGACCGTTCCGGTGGCCACATAGATCCGGCCGGCGATCTCACGGTTGGACAGCCCGGCCCGCACCAGGGCCAGCACTTCCTGCTCGCGCGCGCTCAGCGGCGCATGGCGCGGCCGGACCGAGACGACGACGTCATGCCGCTCGGCTTCGGGCGTTAGTTCAGCATTGAGCAGGCGTTGCATGGCGTTTCCGTCTCCTCGATGGCGGGCGCGCCGTCCAGCCCAGCCATCGCATCATCCAGGTCAATTCGATCAGCATCCCGGCGCGCCGGTCGGGCCGGCGCCGCCAATGGACTGCGATTGCGCCCAGGCGCAAACGCCCGGTCAATGGCCATTTCCCGGCGTGGATCACCGTCCGCCTGTTCAATCGGGTCGGCGCTTGGCTCCACCACAAAGATGGGGGTCGCCGTGATGGTGGGCTGGGCGGTTGCGCGCTCGGGGGTGACGGTTGCCGACTCGGACACCAGGCGCGCCCGGGTGAGTGGGTTGAGCGCCGATGACGCCGCAAACAGGACCACTGCCATCAGAGCCCCGCTGACAAGACGCGAAGCCGGAATCAGCCAGCGCCGTGCCGGCGCAACGCGCGTCCGCGAACGCAGGCGGCCTTGAATCGCCGCCCAGGCCTTTGGAGAGGGCTCCGCCGCTTCCCCGTATGTCTTGAGCCCAACCATGAGACGACGCCGCACCTCCGCCAGGGCCTCGAACTCGGCCCGGCAAGCCGGGCACCCGGCCAGATGGGCCTGAGTCAGGAGGCGCTCAGAACGGGTCACCTCGTCATTCGACAAGGCCACCAACAACTCGCGGGCTTCGCGGCACCTCATGGCCTCACCTCCCCGCCGACATCGGGAATCGTTGCGCCTTCCAGGGAGAGAAGCGGACCCAATTCGTCCCGCATCACCCGCAGCGCCTCGTTCAGCCGTGACTTGACGGTCCCCAGCGGGATGTCCAAAATCGTCGCAATCTCGGCATATGACAGATCCCAGTAATAGCGCAATACCACCACCGCGCGCTTTTTGCCGCTCAAACGCTGCACGCATCGAAAGACCGTGTCGGTGTCCTCGAGGCGCTCTTCGTGCTGGCGCTGCGCGGCATCCGCGGTATGGCCCGCCCACTCCAGCGGCAGCAGGTTGAGCCTCCGGCGCCGGCGCCAACTCAAACAGTAGTTCGTGGTGATGCGATACAGCCAGGTGCTGAAAGCCGCCCGCTCAGGTTGATACGTCGCCAGGGCGCGATGGGCGAGCAGAAACACCTCCTGCAGGGCATCGTCGGCCTCGGCGCTGTTGCCGAGCAACAGCCAGGATGTCTTGTAGACCAGATTCTTGTACTGGTGATACAGCGCGGCAAAGGCGGTCTGGTCCCCCGCCAGCGTCCGTCCGATCAGCACCATCACCTCGCTTTGCATCTTTGGGTAACTATACGCAGGAGGTGGGCAGGAGTTCGGTCGGTGATT